>DATKJG010000063.1:0-2935 GCA_035543215.1 Phycisphaerales bacterium
CGAAGCGCCGGCTGCGGACGGCCCAGCGCATCCATTTCCTTCTCCGGGGCCGCCTGATTGCGCATCCGGTCGTAGGCCTCGAACTGCGTCCGAGGCGTGTTAGCCGGAAACAGCGTTTCGTTGCATCCTGTCAGAAGGCCCACGATCGCGCACAGCAGCATCGCTGCAGTGAACGCCAGGAGGCGATCGTCGCCGAGTCGCTGTATGACGGAGGTGATCATCCGTGATCGCATGGCGGGCAGTATAAGCACTCGTAGCGCCAGCTATCGCAGATCGATCACGCGCTCGGCTGCGAAGCGCTGGCCGGTGTAGCCATCGACGTACTCGATGCGGACCGTGCACTGACCGGCGGGATCGGAGACGGGCGCAATCGCCGGAGCGGTCGTTGCGCCGGTGGCAGGCGGCAACCGTGGGGCTGCTGGAGCAGGCGGGGGCTCGATGGGCAGAATCAGGGAGTAGTACTGGCCGGTGAAGGCCGAGCGATAGGCATCGCGCAGCTCGGCCGGGCCCAGCGTCTTCTGGCCGATAGTCTTGGCCGGGCCGTTGGGAGGCAGGATCGCGGCATGCATCGAGACCGAGCCCACGATCTGCAGGAAGCGTCCCAGTCCATCAGCCGGCTCGAGATAGAGAATGATCGAATCGAGCCGGCCGTCGCCGTCGGAATCGCGGGCCTGGCTCAGCCGGTTGATCGAGACGCCCGTGACGTGGGGCGTGTTCTCCGCGATTTCGCGCGGAATCGACGATGGCACCCGCGCCTGCGCCTCGATTTGTGTCTGCAACTCGGAATTGCGCGATTCGAGCGTCTTGACCTGCTTCTCGAGTTCCATCACCTGGGCGCGGAGCCGATCGTTCTCGGTCGCGACGACTGAATTGCTGACCCCGCAGCCGCAAAGCCACAGCGATGCCAAGAGGATCATCAGGTTGAAGGTGCACAACCGACGCATCGCCCGCCATGGTACTCGCACGCGATCAATTGCGCTGACAATCGCCTGCAAGACTGCTGCTAGTCCCGATCCACATCACGCTTGCGCGGCAAGTGGTCTTCGGGCAGGCGCTCGAGGACGCGGTCGACCAGGCCGTACGCCTGCATCTCCTCGGCGTTCAGCCATTTGTTGCGTTCGCAGTCGGCAGCGATCTTGTCGTACGCCTGGCCGGTGCGGTCGGCATAGATGCGGAAGATGACCTCGCGCAGGCGCAGCATCTCGCGGGCCTCGATTTCGAGATCGGTCGCCTGGCCTTCCAGCACGCCGCCCAGCAGCGGCTGGTGCAGCAGGTTCTTCGAATGGGGCAGGGAGTAGCGCTTTCCCTTGGCGCCGCAGGTGGCGATGATCGAACCCATCGAGGCAGCCTGCCCGATGATGTACGTCGCGACGTCGCAGGGCACGAAGTTCATCGTGTCGATGATGCCCAGCCCCGCCGTCACGCTGCCGCCGGGCGAGTTGATGTAGAGGCTGATGTCGCTCTTGGGATCATCGTTGGCCAGGAACAGCAGTTGCGCGACGACAACGTTGGCGAGATCATCGCCGACCGCGCCGCCGATGAACACGATGCGATCGTTGAGCAGGCGCGAGTAGATGTCGTACGCGCGCTCGCCGCGGCCGGTCTTCTCGATGACGATGGGAATCAGGGTGGACATGGTTGATCACTTCTTGTCCTTCTTCGCCTTCTCCGGATCGAAGACCTCATCCACCAGACCGTAGTCCTTGGCCTCCTGCGCGGAGAAGAACTTGTCGCGCTCGCCGTCCTTGGCGACCTGCTCGATGGGCCTGCCGGTGTGGCGCGAGATGATCTGGTTGAGCGTGCGCTTGGACTTGATGATCTGCTCAGCCTGGATCTGCACGTCGGTGGTCTGGCCGGTCACGCCGCCGTACGGCTGGTGCACCATGACCTGGGCGTGCGGCAGGATGTAGCGCTTGCCCGCGGTTCCGGCAGCCAGCAACACCGCGCCGCCGGAATACGCGCGGCCAATGCAGAAGGTCGCGACATCCGACGAGATGAACTGCATCGTGTCGTACAGCGCCAGCGTATCGTCCACCGCGCCGCCGGGCGAGTTGATGTAGAAGTTGATCTCCTGGCCGCGCTTCTGGTCTTCGAGATAGAGCATCTGCATCATCACCCGCGCGGCTGAGACGTGATTGATCTCGCCGATCAGGAAGATGACGCGGTTCTCGAGGAGCAGTTCATCGATCGACATTTCGCGCGTGCGCTGATAGTGCACGGCGTTGACGATGTCGGGCGGGAAATGCGGCAACACCCCTGTCACCGAAGACGGTTCGCGTATGCCTGCATACGGTCCCTGCCAGGCGCCCGGCGCCGGCCACGCTGGCACGAGGCGCGCAGCCCCGGCGTCGCGAGCAACATCGAGGTCGGGCGAGTGGGGGGGCCGGGCGAAGGGCATGTTCATGCTGCGAGAACCTCGCTTCCAATCCACCTGATCCAGAATGGGCGCATCTTAGGCGTGGCTTCTCCATCGGCAAGCGCGGCGCGCGAGTGAAGCGGCATTTTTCGGACGCGCTCGACACCGCCAAAATGACAGTCAGCACGGACCTTGATCGATCTCAACTGAATTCGTCATCGACATCGCTCGTCGCGATCGGCCGCGGCAGCCGCGTATCACCGAGATCCATCGCCGGCGTGCGGTCGCTGGGCAGCGCGAGAAGGAACGTCGTGCCCGATTCGGTCGACGCGGCGGCGCGGGCCCCGCCCGCTTCACGAGGGTTCGCGTCGCCGCCGATCAATTCGATCCGCCCGCCGTGCTGCGCAAGGACATTCCGCGTCACCGCCAGCCCGAGCCCCGTGCCGCGCTGGCCTTTGGTGGTGACGAACGGCTCGAAGATGTGCTCGCGCACCTCGGCCGGCACGCCCGTACCGTTGTCGGAGATGCGAATCTGCGCCTCGTGCCGATCAGCGTCGAAGCGCGTGTGCACCGTGATCG
>DATKJG010000064.1:0-2256 GCA_035543215.1 Phycisphaerales bacterium
AGGCGGCAGTATTCCCCTTGGTGAACAAGGACGGCATGCCTGAAGTCGCCGAGAAGTTGTATCGAGAGTTGCGCAAGCTTTGGAGCGTGCAGTTCGACGAGAAGCAATCCATCGGCAAGCGGTACGCGCGCATGGATGAAGCCGGCACCCCCTACTGCTTCACGATCGATGGCGACACCTTGAAGGATCAGACCGTGACGGTGCGCCATCGCGACAGCCAGCAGCAGGATCGCATCGCGATCGACAAGGTGAGCGCATTCCTGGCCGAACGGATCGGGGAATAGGTCACGACTCTCCGTGGCCGGATAAGCACATCGCCTTAATCATCGGCTGCGGTGTTGCTGGTGGGCGCGCCGCCGCGAATCATTCCACGGCGCGCCGATACCACGCCCTGGTGCGACGCAGCAGGAGAAACGCACATGATGTCGCGCATCGCGCTGCTGGCGATTGACCTGATCGTCAACATACTCGTGCTGGCGCTGCAACAGACATCCGCGCCGCCGGCGCAGCCGCCGCAGGAACAGACCGCCTCGGAAGCACCGCGTTACGGACCACTGCAGGAGGTCATCGCCTTCGAACGCTTTCAGCCCACGGGCATCACGGTCTCGAAATCCGGACGCATCTTCGTTTGCTTTCCCAAATGGTCCGACGACTACCAGTTCGCGGTCGTGGAGGTCCTTCAGGATGGCAAGGTGAAGCCCTATCCCGATGAGCAGTGGAACACCGGCCACGGCTCAGTGACATCGCCCTCGGACGTGGGCGATCCGCGCGAGCGGCCGCGCTCAGCCGGGGAGATGTTTGTGTGCGTGCAGAGCGTGTGGGCGGATGATCGCGACCGATTGTGGATTCTCGATGCCGCGTCGCCGCGCATGGAGCGCGTCGTCCCCGGCGGACCGAAACTCATCAGCGTTAATCTCTCGGACAATACCATCGACAAGGTGATCCGCTTCGGCGATGACATCGCACCGCCGCGCAGCTACCTCAACGATGTGCGCGTGGATGCGCAGCGCCGGTTCGCGTACATCACCGATTCGGGAATGGGCGCGATCCTCGTCGTCAACCTCGACACGGGACAGGCGCGCCGGCTGCTCTCGGATCACCCATCAACCAAGGCCGAGCCCGATGTTCGCATCACGGTCCAGGGCGTGGAGTTGCTCGATGAGAAGACCGGCAAGACGCCGGAGATCCATTCCGACGGCATCGCGCTTTCCAGCGACGGTGCGTACCTCTACTACCACGCGCTCACCGGCCGGTCGCTCTATCGCGTGCCAACCGAGGTGCTACGCAGCGAATCGCTGGCGCGCAGCGCCCCGGACGAGGCGGTGGAACTCGTCTCCGAGACGACCGTGACGGATGGCATGCTGATCGACGAGAAGAACCGCATCTATCACACGGTGATTGGCGAGGACTCGATTGTCTGGTTCGATCACGGTTCGCACCGCGGCCAGACCATTGCGAAAGACGAGCGAATCGCCTGGCCCGACAGCATGGCCTTCGGGCCCGATGGCTCGCTGTACTTCACGACGTCGCAGATCCATCGCATGCCACGCTTCAATGACGGGAAAGACACGCGCACGGCGCCGTACCACGTGTTCAAGTTGGCGAAAGTCGAATAGCGCGCATGACTAGTGTCCGAGGGCGCGCAGGACGACGGTCGCGTAGGCGCCGCGCGGCAGCGCGAAACTTGTGGTCACCTTGAGGCGGCGTCGCTTCGAATCCGAATCATCGGTCTGCGGAATGCCCATGTGGAAGCGCTCGGCCTCCGCGAACACAGTTCGCGAAACCTCGCCAAACCATGGCCTATCGAGGCCGGGAATTCGCAAATCGCCGATCTCCAGGCCCTCCTCGCGCAGCACTTGGGTCGCCGCCGATTTCCACGGCTCCGCAAGCACGGTCTTTCGGCCGAGCAACGGCACTTCGAGGTCGCGCAGGTCTGCCGGAATCGCCTCGGCCTCAGGGAAGATCAATTGGCCGAAGGAATCGTCAACCACCCAGAGGCGTCCGCCTTCGCTCAGCCGGTCGATCAACAGTGCCGTCACCATCCGGTTCCACAGAAGGCTCTGGTAGGCCTCGACCGTCAGTTGCTGAAAAAAGTACGGCAAGGCCGCGAACGCGCCGCGAAAGTCACCTGGCTTGCGGGCCAGGTGTTCGATGGCAGCGCGCTCTGGCAGTTTTGGCAGCGAGTTGAGGACATCGCTCCAGCGGTGGGAGTCCCACTGCTCTGCGACCATCTGCTTGAACTGCTTGACGCGCAGC
>DATKJG010000065.1:0-6646 GCA_035543215.1 Phycisphaerales bacterium
GGAGAGCGCGGCCTGCTGCCGCTGCTGGCGTACCCGGAGGTGACGACACCCTATCTTCCGTTCAGCCAGTACGTGTTTGCAGCGATGGGCGTGGTCTGCGAAGCGGGCGGCTGGACATCGCCGGGGGCATCGGCGCGTGTGTTTCGCACGGGGCTTGTCGTCATCGAGTTGCTGTTGATGCTCCTGCTGCTGCGCGTACTGCGAAAGCGCGAATGGTCGCCGTGGTGGCTGGCCCTGTACGCGTGGCACCCGCTGGCGATCGACGGCTTCGCCGCATCCGGGCATCAGGATGTGATTGGCATCGCCCTGATGGCGGCGGCGCTGGCGATCGGCGGCGGCGATCCCGGGCAAGCCCGGGGCTATGTGAGGATGGTTGTGTTCGCCGCGCTCTCGGCCGGCGCGGTGATGGTGAAGCCGATTGCGGCGATTGCCGGGTTGATGGTCCTTCGGCGACTGTCATGGGGCGCATGGTCAGTCTCGCTGATCGTCGGGTCAATCGTGTGCATCGCCCTGGCGCTGCCGCTGAACTGGTATCCGCAGCAACGGGAGTTTGCGGCGTGGAAGCGGACAGCCGACTGGATGGCCGAGAAGGCGGCGCATTTCGGCGGCGTGTACGAGCCGGTGTTGTGCGTCGTGCGGCATCAGATGTCTGACGGGCCGGATCGCCAGCCGGGATTCAACCTCGAACAGGAATGGCTGGCGCGGAAGATCTGCATGTGGGCCCTGGCAGCGACGCTGCTGGCGATCTTCATCCTCGCCCGCGACGCCTGGCGCGCGACGGCGGCGGCGATGCTGGCGGTGACGCTGTGCTCGACCACCTGTCATCCGTGGTACCTGCTGTGGGGGCTGGCGCTCGTGCCGATCGGTAATCGCAGTTGGGCCCTGTGGACCTATGGATTGACGATCTCCTTCGGCTACGCGGTGTTCGTCACAGGCAAGGGCCATGCGCTGGGCGTGGAATGGACCGTTGTGCCCGAGGCGCTGCTGATCGCGTACATTCCCGTGGCGATCGGAATCTGCATCGACATCGGCGCGGCCATGCGACGTGCGCAGGCCGGGCCGGAAGCGGCTGAGTTGGTGACAAATGAAACTGAATGACATCATCGCCGTGCTCGAGCGCATCGCCCCGCCGGCGGCCGCCGCCGAGTGGGACAATGTCGGGCTGCTGGCCGGCGCGCGGAACGACAAGGCCGATCGCGTGCTGCTCACCGTCGACCTGACCGAGGCGGTCGTGCGCGAAGCCATCGATGCGCGTTGCGATCTCATCATCGCCTACCACCCGCCGATCTTTCACGCGATCAAATCGATCACCGACGCCACCAGCGGCGGCGCCGTGCTGCTGAGCGCGCTGCGCGAAGGCATTTCGCTGTACTCGCCGCACACCGCGCTCGATGCGGCTGCCGGCGGGATCAACGACTGGCTGTGCGAAGGCCTTGGCCGCGGCGACATCCGTGCGCTCGAGCCCTTCGCCGACCTGCCCGACACCGAGCAGAACAAGATCATCACCTACTGCCCCGCCGAGGCCGTTCCGGCGATTCGCAACGGCCTGGCGTCCATCGGCGCGGGACGCATCGGCGCGTATCAGCTCTGCTCCTTCGAAATCTCAGGCACAGGCACGTTCCTCGGCGGCGAGGAGACCAACCCCGCCGTGGGAGCGCGGCACGAACTCAATCGCGTCAACGAAGTGCGGCTGGAGATGGTCTGCCCGACCGCGGCCCTGGCGCTGGCGATCACCGCGCTCAAACAATTCCATCCCTACGAAGAGCCGCCCATCGAGATCATCCGTTTCGAGAAGCGGCCGCAGCGCGGCGTCGGCCAGGGTCGGCGCATCGTTCTGGATCGGCCGGCCACGCTCCGCGCCATCGTCGATCGCGTCAAGGATCGGCTCGGGCTCAAGCACATCAACATCGCCCTCGCCAACGACGACTCGCTGCAATCAAAGGCCACGCATATCGGCGTGTGCGCCGGTGCAGGCGGATCGCTCCTGCACGGCGCCATTGCACAGGAATGCACGGTCTTTGTCACCGGCGAGATGCGGCATCACGACGTGCTCGCGGCCGTCGCGCGCGGCTGCAGCGTGATTCTCGCCGGCCACACCAATACCGAGCGGCCGTACCTGAAGGTGCTCGCCAAGCGTCTGCGAGAAGATCTCGACGGCATCGACGTGCTGGTGTCGAAGCGCGACGCTGATCCGCTGCGGACGTTGTAGCGGCGCCTCCTCTATTCGGGTTGCGTTGTCGGCTGGGTCGCCTGTCGATCGCGCCGCCGCGGACGTTCGGGCTCGGCGAGCGAATCAGGTTGCTTGCCCTTGTCCTTGTTCAGCAGTTGATCAAGCAGGCTGCCGGCATCGCCGCCCAGGAGATCACCGAGTCCTCCCTTGAAGCCGGCATTGAGCGCCGCCTTCGCCAGGTCGAAATCCGGATCGATCGTGGTCTTCACCGCGCCGAACTTGCCGCGCGTCACCAGCGGCACGACGATCTGATCGGCGTAGCCCGCGAGTTGCTCGATCTGCTGCCCGAGGGCCTTGAGCGGAATCTCCGTGCGCAGGTTCACCTCCTGCTTCACGAGGTCGATCTGGCCCGAGTAGTTGAGCGTGTAGCGATCGATGTGCACCGCGAACTTGTCGTAGGTCACGATGCCGTTGCGGATCTGGGCCGCGATCGGCTCGATTTCGCCGGGAATCGTCGCGCGGTCGCCGTGGCCGAAGAAACTGAGGATCTGCAGCGTGGTCGAGCCCGAGTCGAGATCGACCTTGCCGACGGCAATATTGATCTCCGCCCGGAGTTTCGAGACGTCGGCGGGAATCGCCGCCAGGGCCCCGGGAATCTCGACGCGCAGCGGGTGTTCGGTCGTTCGGATGTCCGCGAGGATCGGGTGGATCTTCATCAGCAGGCGCTCGCGCAGCGCCGGCGTGATCTCGAGTTCCGCGGTCACCGGATTGTTCTTGTTGACCCGGAATGAACTCTCGCGACCGCGCAGCAATCCTTGGAGCGAGCCGTTGGTCGTCGTGATCTTCGCATCGAGCGTGCCTGAATTGGCGGAGAAGTCATCCGCGACAAAAGTCGCATTCATCTGCGGCCCGACCGCCGCCACGAGCAACCCCTGCATGTCACCCAGCGCGTCAGCGACGGCGGTGGGCACGTTGTCGGCCTTGGCGTTCATCTGCAATCGGCCGTGCGCCAGATCGAGCTTGCCTTCGCTGCTGACGACATTGGCGAGCGTGCCGGTCACGTCAATCGAACCGTGCTGCGGCTGCGATGAGGCAACAGCCGTGGGCGCGGGTTGAGCCGGCGCCTCCGGCTGGGACGCCTCCGGACGACTCGTAGCCCGTTCGCGCTGGCGCTCTTCGCGGCGTTGCTCGCGCCGCTGTTCGGGCGTCAATGACTCATCCGGGGGCGTGTTCGGCGGGCGAAGTTCGATCGGCGCCCGCGGCTCGTCGCGCTGTTCAGGCGGAGGCGGTAGGGGAGGCTCGGGCACGATCGCCTCGGCCTGGCCCTTGATCGCGAACTGCACGCCCTTGCTGATGTCAGCGACGCGCAGCGAGACATGCAGATCGCTCAGCGTGCTCTTGATGCCCGCGTCCGTTGAGGTCTTCAGCGGGCCGCCAGTCATGGCCAGATCGATGTTCACAGCCGCAGCGTCGAACGCCTCGCCGTTGAGCATCTTCATAGGGAACTCGAAACGCGTGATCGCCATCTGCATGGGCACATCGGCCTCGACGATGACAGCCGGCTCGGCGGTCGCGGGCGCCGCATTCGACTTGGGAGCGGCGGCGGTCGAGGCGGCGTCCGCCGGCGGATTCATCCGCGCCTGCAGCGCCTGTTTCGCCAGCACGAGTCTCGATGTGTCGGCGGTGATGGCGACCATGTCGCCACGCATCGACGCCGTGAACGTCCCCTGCAGGTTGGGCAACGCCGGAGTCGCCGTCGCCCGGTACCCCCCTTCGACGGTTTCGACGTGCAGATCAAGCGAGCCGGTATCGCCCGTCCAGTTGGCGATCGCGCCCGGGGTCATGCCCATGACCGCCTCGGCCTGTCGCGTGTTCAGATCAGCCAGGCGCACATCCAGATTCGGTTCGATGCCGACCGGCTTCATCGCGATCGTGCCGGCGATGGTCATCTGGGCCAGGTCGTGCTTGGCCTCGCCGCGCTTCAGCGTCGCGCTGCCGTTGGCGAGCGTGGCGGTGAGCACGTCGTCCTTCTTGACCAGCGTCAGATCGGCAGCAAGCGCGGGAATCGCCAGCGTCTCCGCGATGCCCGGACCCTTGGCGATCATGGCGTCGGCGAGCGTGACATGTCCGATCAACGGCTCGGCGAACAGGCCGGCTGCATCAAGCGAGCGCAGCCGCACCGCCTTCAAATCGACGTGCACCTTGGTGGGTGCCCCAAGCACAACGGGGTTCGCGCTGGTCTTCTGAAGCAGTGCCGCCAGATCGGGCGTGACCGTCGCATCAATGACTGTTCGATCCAGTTGCAGCGACTTGTCATCGCGCGCGACCATCCGGATGTCCGCCGACAGGACATCGCTGCGGGCCGTCACTTCCGCGCCGAGGCCGGAATCGACCGGAGTCGTCGCGACATTCGCGCTGAGGGCCCTGCCGACGATCTGCCTGATGAGATCGGCCTGCTCGGGCGGCGCGAATGCGACGATCGTGTCCGCCGGCACGTTGTCGATCTTGACGGTGCCTGCGGGCTTCGCGCCGGCAATTGCGAGCGCACCTGCGGAATCGAAGAGATTCGTGATGCGCTGGTCGATGGCGATGCTGCCGCCGCCTAGCGCACCCGTGCCTTTCACCGCCACACCCTGCGCCAGGGCCGGCGAATCGATGTTGAGTTCGAGTCGCTGGAGCGCGACCGATGGCGGCTCGATCGGCTGCGTCGCGGGCGTGGTTGTGGCGGCGGCTGCGCTGGCGCCGGGCCGCAATTGAACTGGGCCGGTCAACTGCAGCGTGCCGGTCGCGCCGATTCCCGTCATCGCACGAACCTTGGTGTCTGCATCCGGCGCGGGCAGATGGAATGACGTCAGGTTCAGATTCACCGCCACCGGCCGATCGGTATTCACGCCATCCTTCGTCAGGGCCGCGATCAGCCCCGGATCGGCGGCGGGAATGTTGAGCAGCAGTCTGGAGCCGCTGATCGACTGATCCGCGTTGATCTTCGCGGTGACCTCGGCCTGGGCCTTGGGGGCCGTGGCCTTGACCATCAGGTCGCCGCCGCCTCCCACGATGCCGCCCGGGAAGGCCGCCTCAAGATCGACCGTCGGGCCGAGATCGCGTGCGACATCGATGCCTGTCGCCGCAAGGGCCGGCTGCGCCAGCGACGTCGGCACGTTGCGGCCGCTTGCCGAGCCCGTCAGATTCTCGATGGCGAATCGGAACGTTCCATCGGGCGAGAACGGCTCAGCCAGCGCGATGTTGGCGTTCAGCGTGCTGGGCTGATTGTCGTTGATCATGCCCTGGCCTTCAGCAGCGATCTCGATCTTGCGCGTCAGGTCCTCGCTGACGATCGTCGCCACGAGCCGGTCCATCTGACCGCGGACGTCGGTTGACTCGATGGGAATGTTTGTGGCCTCGACGTTGACATTCGCAGTCGCGGCCCGCAGCGACGGCTTGCCCGCGGCGTCGACGATCTTGCCGAACGACCCGTCCGCCTTGAAATGCGTCGGCTTGGCCGCATCGCCGATCCGCGCATCGCCATCGACCGACAGCACGATGCGCTCGGTCAGGTCATCGCTGGCGACGTTGATCGCCACACCTTGCAGCGTGGCGGGCTTGCCCTGCAGCGCCACCGGAAGTGGCAGGCCGCTGGCCTTGACATCGAGTTTCGCCGATGCGCCGCGCAGCGTGATGCTGCCGTCTTGCGCGAACAGGCCATCGGCCTGGCCGGTGATGTCGATGGCGCCGCTCTCGCTGCGGCCTGCCGATTCCACCTGCGTCTTGCCATGCAGATCAAGCGTGATCGGCTGTGCCGGATCGGTGTAGGCGACCTTGCCCGTGAGGTTGTCAATCTTCAGCGACTGCTTGCTGCGCTGGTCATCGAGACGAACGTTCAATCCGGCAATGTCGATCACCGCCGGCGGAATGGCGTCGCGCGTCGGCGCCGGTTTGGGCGCCGGCGTCGATGGCTTGGGCTCCCTGGGTTTCTCCGGCTTGCTCTTGACGAGGTCGGCGAAGGAGATCGATCCGTCCTCGCGAATCTCTCCCGCAGCGCTGCCGGAGATGGTCACGTGTATCGGCTTGGCACGGCCCAAGGCCAGCGCCAGCAGGCCGTTGTCCACCTGCACGCTGACGTTGGCCGCTTCCTTGCCGGCCGCGTCGACGATCCGCAGGCCCTCGACCTTCTGGGCCCCGAACCAGCCGACGCGCAGCCCGGCAAGTTGCACATCGCCGTTCACGTTGTCGGCAATCGCGCCGCGGATCATGCCCCGTCCAAGACCGGCTGAAATCAGGGTCGGGGCCAGCGCGACCAGCACCACCAGCAGCAGCAGGAGAATCCCGACAATCTTGAGCAGGCGTCGCCCGCGCCGGCGCGGTTTGACATCAGCGGCATGAATGGTGTCGGCCATGCAGAGAGTTTAGACGCTGCGACGACGCCCCACGCAGCACAGGCGCGACGTCTACGGGCACGCGCCCCAGGTCGTAATCACC
>DATKJG010000066.1:0-5192 GCA_035543215.1 Phycisphaerales bacterium
TCAGCACCGTGCACGCGCCGCACTGCGCCTCACCGCAGCCGTACTTGGTGCCGGTCAGGTGCAGATCCTCGCGCAGGGCTTCCAGCAGCGATCGCTCGGCAGGCAGGTCGCTGTTGACTGCCACATCCTGATCGTTCACCCGCAGCGTTATGACGGCGTTGAAGCGTGGCATGTCACGGTCCTGCTGAAATGCTCAGGCAACAGATCCCACGTCAACACACAAGCTAACTCGCCAGACAAGACCCGGCAATACCGGGGAAGCGAGGCCATGCGTCGGGCATCGGCCCTGATTACGATTCCTGATGAGATCCAGTGGTGATCAAGGAAGGCGGAACTAGATCGTGTTCCAGCCCCCCGGCCCGGCCGGCGTACGAATGAATCAACGGAGGCCACCTGTGTTTGCCTTCGGATTACATGGAACATGTGAGCAGCGCCTAGGGCGAATGCCGGTGATCGTGCCAGATGAACTTACGCTCGCGCTGGCCCGGATCGCGGAGTTGCGGGTCCAGATCGAGTGCATGCAGGAGCGGATTCGGATCATGCGGTCGCGTGTGCCGCGGATGCTCGAGCGCCTGCGCGATATCGACGCGGGCGAGGGTGAGTAAACCGGGACCGGGTGGAATTCCTATTCTTCCGGTTCTTAGCAACGATTTCGCTGCCGCCAATTGCCTGAGACTTGCACGGAACGCCCCAGCCGGGTTGTGGGGGCATGTGCGTGGCCTTGTGGATCAGCTCATTCTTGCGGGAGTCTGAGCAAGCCGTCGGTTAGCATGACCGGCCGCACACCACGGTTCAGCGATTGCCCCGATGCGCATCGCCTTGTGCTGGCGCTGAGATTCTCTGGACGCACGCAAGGGCCAGGCGAGCATGGCGCGACCAGGTGTGCACTTGAACCGGCACGATGATTCGCGAGACTTCACGCTCGTCGGATACAGGTCCCTCCGGCGCGCGGCGAGCGTGACCTTCTCGGTCCTGCTGGTGTGCGCCGGGTACTACATTAGCGGGATCATCGGCATCGCGCTTCGCTTTGAGCCAGGCGGGATTTCCGGCGTCTGGCTGCCGCACGGTGTTCTTGTCGCCGCATTTCTGCTGACGCCGGTTCGGCAATGGTGGCTCTATGCCGCGGCCCTGCTTCCCACGCACCTGCATCTGGTGAGCACGTTTCAGGGTCCCGTGCCGCTGGTCATCATGCTCATTCAGTTCACCGGCAACATGGCGCAGGCAGCCCTGGGTGCGGCGCTGGTGAGGGGCGTGGTCGGCCAGCCGCCGCGCCTCAACGATCTGCGCCGCATGAGCGTGTTCATCATCGGCGGGGCGTTCCTGGCCGGGTGCCTGGTCTCGGCGGTGGTTGCGTGGCTGTTCACCCTCACGGACTGGGTGGACGACTTCTGGATGGCTTGGGAGCGTCGCGTCTTCGCACAGATGTGCGGCGCCGTCATCATCGCTCCGCTCATCATCGATCTTGCCACGGGGGGCATCGCCTCAATTCGCCGTGCGTCGCCGCGTCGCATCGCCGAATTCCTCGTACTGACCGTCGGCCTGATCGCCGTGATGCTCGCGTTCTTCTGGCTGGAGGACACGCGCCCGCATCATGTCTGGCTGCTGTTCGCGCCGCTGCCGCTGTTGCTGTGGTCGGCGGTGCGCTTCTCGCCCAGCGGGCTGGGCCTGCATCTGCTGGCCGTTGCATCCGTGGCGATGATGATGACCAAGGCCGGACGCGGTCCGTTCGCCGCAGCCTCGGTCGCCGAAGCAGTCGTAGCGCTGCAGGGGTTTCTGCTGGCGATCTCCATCCCCCTGATGCTGCTCGCCGCGCTGGTGCAACAGAACGCGCAAGCCTCCGTGGCGCTGCGCGATAGCCAGGAGCAGTATCGCTCGGTGGTCGAGGACCAGACTGAACTCATTTGCCGCCTGCTTCCCAACGGCACGTATACGTTTGTGAACGGCGCCTATTGCCGCTACTTCGGCCGTACGCCGGAGGAATTGCTCGGGAACACCTTCTGGCAGTTCCTGCCGGAGGCCGATCGTGCGCCGACAAGAAAGTTCCTGGATTCCATTACTCCCGATCGTCCGGTAGCGACGGTCGAGCACCAGGTGCTTGGCCCCAAAGGCGACATACGCTGGCAGCAGTGGACCGACCGTGGCATGTTCGACGGTGACGGCCGCCTCGTGGGATACCAGGCGGTCGGCCGCGACGTCACTGATCGCAAGCAGGCAGAAGAGGAACATCGCCTCCTCGAAGCGCACAGGCGCGTCGAGGAGGCGCTGCGCGAGGCCGATCACCGCAAGGATGAGTTCCTCGCCATGCTCGGCCACGAACTGCGCAATCCGCTCGCGCCCATCGGCATGGCGGCCGAGATTCTCCGAACGCGCGCCGCCTCCGACGAGACCGTCGTCTGGGTGCACGATGTCATCGCGCGCCAGGTCGGGCACCTCACGCGTCTGGTGGATGATCTGCTCGATGTCTCGCGCATCACGCGGGGCAAGATCAACCTCAATCTCGCGCCGCTCGATCTGCGCCGCGTCATCACGCAGGCGATCGAGACCAGCCGGCCGCTGCTGGTCGATCACAGGCATGAACTCTCGATCGATCTGCCCGATGACCCACTGTTGGTGCGAGGCGATGGCGTGCGGCTGGCCCAGGTTGTTGCCAACCTGCTCAACAACGCCGCCAAATACACCGAGGCCGGCGGCCACATCACCGTCAGCGCGCAGCGCGATGGCGCGCAGGCCATCATCAGGGTCATCGACAACGGCATCGGTATTCCCGCGAACATGCTGGATCGCGTGTTCGAGATGTTCACGCAAGTCGCGAGCCCGGGCGATCGCTCGCAAGGCGGCCTGGGCATCGGCCTGACGCTGGTCAAGCGATTGATCGAGATGCACGACGGCCAGATCGAAGCACGGAGCGAGGGCCCCGGACGCGGCAGCGAGTTCATCATCAGGCTGCCGCTCGCGATAGACCAGCTCGATGAGCACGCCGCTCCGGCACGCGAGCCTGCTGCGCAAGGCGAGTCACTCATGCCGCCTGAACATGCACTGGACCATGCGTTGGAGCACAGGCGCATCCTTATCGTCGACGACAACGTCGATGCAGCGGAAAGCCTTTCGCGTTTGCTTCGACTCCAGGAGCACGAGGTCCTCGTGGCCCACGATGGGCCATCGGCGTTGACAGCCGCCGAACGCATGAAGCCCGACATCGTTCTGCTCGACATCGGCCTGCCGAAAATGGATGGCTTGGAAGTGGCCCGCCGGCTGAGGCATCGCTCCAATGGTGCGCCGCCGCTGCTGGTGGCGACGACGGGGTTCGGCCAAGCCGAGGATCGCCGGCGAATCGCCGCGGCCGGATTCGATCATCACCTGGTCAAGCCGCTCGATCCACACGTGCTGCAGACGCTGGTGCGAACGGCCAGGCCGCGAATGATCAAGGACTAGGGTTCTGGCTGCGACAGCGCCTCGATCCAGAACACATCCGCCACTTTCGTCCGCACGAACTCGTAGGTCACCTCATCGAAGCGGTTGAGGGCCGAATCCTCGGTGATGAACGCTCCGCCGCCGGCGACCACCGGATCATCGCGGTAGCCCACCAGCAGGCGGCTGTGGCCCGAGCCAGCCGCCACCGGGTATCCCAGCGCGATGATGCGCTTGATCTCGGCGAACTGCTCGTCATTCACGCCGAAACTGTTCGCCTGCCATGGCACGATCCAGCGGATGGCGAGCGCCTCGCGCGACTCCTCACGAATGCGCGTGGCTTCATCCGCGGCCAGCGTCGATGGCGCGCGCCGGGGATCGAACGCCTTCTGATAGGGCATCTTCGATTCGGCGCAGATGCCGTGACGCTCGAAGCCAGCGAGGGCGTTGTGGAAGAAGTTGCCATCGGAGGGCCCGCCGGCCGCCTGACCCGCTGCCCAGTTGAGGTACTCGGGGCTCAGGCGCAGCGCCTTGCCGCCACGATGCACGGCCAGTGCGAACTCGATGGCTTCACAGGTGGTGAAGATGGAGCATGTGCCGCGCGAGCCCTGCGGGCGGGGCTGGAGATCGAGTTCGCGCAGGCGCGGGCGCAGGTCGATGCTCGCGGCCTGGACAGGTGCTGCCGGCGCGGTGGCCGGATGCTGTTGTTGCGCCGGCGCGGTCGCAGGTGGCGCGTGCTGAAGGATCTGGGGCGCGACGCACGCGACAATGGACGCGAGACATCCGGCGATGAACATACGCATTCACAGAGGATACCTGAAGAGCCCGCAGTCATGCAGCGGGTTTCCCGTGTAGCCTGCACCTGCAGCAGATCTGCAAAGATACACTGCGAGCACGCGTCATGAACACCACCGCCACGATCCTGGCACCTGGAGAGAGACTGCCGGCGGTCGCGCGGGCAGTTGCATTGGCCGCCGCGCTCATCGTGGTCAGCGCGCTGTGCGGCTGCATGACGCTCGATCGCAATACGCCGCGCACACCCAGCAGTGCGCTGAATCCCACAGAATCGCGTTTGACTTCGCTTGGCCAGACGTGGGCGGGCATCGCGCCAGAGGATGCGGCGCTCAGCGCGTTTCGCCTGCTTCCCAGCAGCCTTGAAGCCTTCGCGGCCCGCGTGGCGGCGATCGATGCTGCCGAGCGCACGCTCGATCTCCAGTATTACATCTTCCACACCGATGACACCGGGCTGTTCCTGGTCGATCGCCTGGTGACGGCGGCCGACCGCGGGGTGCGGGTGCGCATTCTCGTCGATGACATGTACACGCATGGGATCGAGAAGAATCTCGCTGCGTTCGATGCTCATCCAAACATCGAACTGCGGATCTTCAATCCATGGACGCAGCGCTCGGGCGCCCTGGTTCGCGGAATCGAGTTCCTGTTCTCGCCTCGCCTGAACCATCGCATGCACAACAAGTTGTTCATCGCCGATGGCACGGTCGCGATCCTGGGCGGCCGCAACCTCGCTGACGAGTACTTCGATCTGAATCCGGAGTTTGAGTTTCGTGATCTCGATGTCGCGGCGGTTGGTCCCATCGTCTCGGAGGCGAATCATCTGTTCGATGAGTTCTGGAACGGCCCGGATGCGATTCCCGTCACAGGCCTCAAGCCGAAGCCTGATGTCGATGCAATGCTGGTGGAAGGCCGTACGCGGCTGATCGCGCATCGCGAGCACATGAAGGAGTCGGCATATGCCGTGGCTGTCAAGGGGACGGAGTTCGTGCAGC
>DATKJG010000067.1:0-8734 GCA_035543215.1 Phycisphaerales bacterium
AAGGTGTACGTCGATGGCGAGTCGTTCCCTTCGCACTTCGGAACCGGCACCGAGGACTATTACGGTTACGCATGGTGCTGCCCGGTCGTGTTCGTAGCGCCGTTTCATTCCCAGCCACGCTGCGATGGCCAGCCTCACAACAATAACTGGGGTCACACCACGGTCTCGCGCGTGCGCAGCCTTGATGCGATTCCATTCACTTCGTCATTCCAATTCGACATCGAGGTCTGGCATTGGAAGGAATGCGACGAGGCGTATGCGGCGACAGCATATTTCTACGCGATGCCCGGCGCGAAGGTGAACGTCGGCCCGATGTCGGAGGAGGCGCTCCGCGCGGTTCCCCAGCCGCCGCCGCTGCCAAAGCCGATGAAGATCGCCGGCGCGATCGAGTGTGAGGCCCTTGAGGGCGTTGTCGCATCGCCGGGCGTGAAGTTCATGCCGCAGGGTGGATTTGGTCCGAAGCTCTGGAGCGAGGACCTTCAACTCTGGGTGCAGCCGCGGCAACCGGGCGATTACGTTGAGTTCGCTGTGCCAGTCGCTGACAACCGAAAGCAGAAAGTGACAATCTATGCCACGCGCTCGTGGGATTACGGCATCGTCCGCTTCCGCGTGAACGGGGCCAAGGCGGGCGATGATGTCGATCTGTTCAATGCCAAGGCGCGCGAGGTTGCGGCAACCGGGCCGATCGTGCTCGGCGTATTCGAGCCGGTCAGCGGCAAGTTGACCATTCGGGCCGAAGTCGTCGGCGGAAACGCCAAGTCCGAGGGCAACAAGTCGTTCTTCGGGCTCGACTGCGTGGTGCTCGAACCACAATGAACCTGGCCCTCTGGCTTCGTGCGAGATTCTGTGGCTGAATCCCTCGTCACATGTGTTGGCGTCTGCAAGTCGTTCAGCGGCCAGCGCGTGCTGATGGATGTCGATTTCGACCTGCGGCCGGGGGAGGTGCACGTGCTGGCCGGTGAGAACGGCGCGGGCAAATCAACACTCGTGAAGATTCTCGCCGGCGCGCTCCAGCACGATGCTGGCCAGGTGCGGATCGGCGGTCGCGAGACGCGATGGCGCTCGGTGCACGAGGCGAGCGCCGGCGGCGTGGCGATGATCCACCAGGAACTCTCGCTCGCGCCGTCGATGAGCGTGATGGACAATCTCTTTCTCGGGCGCGAACGCATAACCGTGTTGGGTTGGCTCCAACGCGGCACGCAGCGGCAGGAGGCGATCGACGCGTTGCGGCGCGTCGGGCTCGATGTCGACCCAGCCACGATCGTTGCCACGCTGCCGCTCGCCGCGCGGCAGATGGTAGAGATCGCCAAGGCGCTCATGCACGATGCGCGAATCCTGATCATGGATGAGCCGACCAGCGCCCTGCCTCGGCCTGATGTCGAACGGCTGTTCGCGCTGATTGATCAGTTGAAGTCGAACGCGGCGCATCCTGCCGGAATCATCTACATCAGCCACCGCATGGAGGAGATCTATCGACTGGCTGATCGCATCACGGTGTTGCGAGATGGACGCCGGATCGTCACCTCCGACGCCCGCGATCTGCCGCGCGGCGATCTGATTCATGCCATGGTCGGGCGCGAGGTCGAGCAGCCGACGCGTCCGCCAGCGATGGCGCGCGGCGCGGAATTGCTGCGCATCGAACGCATCACGGTACATGGATCGAACGGCGCGATGGTTCGCGATGCATCGCTTCGACTGCATCGCGGCGAGATCATGGGGCTGGCCGGTCTGCAGGGCTCGGGCTCCGGCGCGCTCCTGCACGTACTTTTCGGCGATGGCCGGATCATCTCAGGGGCCGTCTTCATCAACGGCGCACCGGTGCGGATCGCTTCGCCTCGAGGCGCCATGGAACACGGCATTGCGTTGCTCACCGATGATCGCAAGAGAACCGGCCTTTGCCAGGATCTTTCGATCGGCGGAAACCTCGCGCTGCCGTCGACACGCGAATACTCTCCCGGCGGCTGGCGGCGAGTGTCCCGCGAAGGCGCTGCGGCTCGCAGAGCAATCGACGCGTTCCGAATTCGCTGCCGCAGCGCCGCCCAGCCGGTGCGAACGCTCTCCGGTGGGAATCAGCAGAAAGTCGCGCTGGGGAAATGGCTGGTACGCGAACCATCGATCCTGTTGCTGCATGATCCGACGCGCGGCGTCGATGTCGGCGCGCGCCAGGAGATCCACCGGCTGATCCACGACGCCACCGCGCGCGGGGCCGGCGTAATCATGACCAGCACGGACCTGCCGGAACTGCTCGCCCTGTGCGATCGAATCATCGTGCTTCATCGCGGCGCCGTGACCGCTGAGTTCGATCGCGCGCAGGCGACGACTCGCAACGTGATCGCCGCGGCCATGGGCGAGAGCGGCGGCACAGCCGGAGCGGCCGCATGAACGAGGCGCGCCAATCCAGCGCTTGGCGCCTGCCGCGCGAGATCGCCTTTGCGCTCGCGGCGCTAATGCTGATCCTGGTGGTCGGCGCCGTGTTCAACGCCGGCGGCGTGTTCTTTCGACCCGTTGTACACGCCGACGCCTTCTGGCAGATCGCCGGCTTCGGGATTCTCGCCTGCGGCATGACGATCGTGATTCTCACCGGCGGGATCGATCTCTCTGTCGGAAGCGTGGTCGCGCTGAGCGGCATCTGCTTCGCACTGATGACGATGAGACACGATGTGCCGGCGGCAATCGCCATTCCCGCGGCGATGGCGGTGGGGGCGCTGTGCGGCCTGGTGAACGGTCTGATGATTGCACTGCTGCGTCTGCAGCCGTTCATCGCAACGCTGGCGATGATGGCGTTCGCGCGCGGACTGGCGAAGTCCGATCTGCTCAGCCACGGCGTGAAGATTCAAAGGATGCCTGCGCCGCCGGTGGTCGAGTTTCTCAACACGAGGGTGAACGTGTTTGGCGCCGGCGTGTCGATCGGCGTCTTCGTGTTTCTCGCGTGCTTTCTCGTCACCCTGGTTCTGCTGCAGCGCCTGCGCGTTGGGCGATATGTGTACGCAATCGGCGACAACGCCGAGGCGGCGTGGCTCAGTGGCGTGCCGGTCAAGCGCACGATCATCGTCGCGTACATGCTGTGCGGACTGTTCGCGGGCGTGGCGGGCGTTCTGTTCACCGGCATCGAGCGCCAGGGCAATCCGGACGGCGGCATCGGCTACGAGCTCACCGCGATCGCGATGGTAGTGGTCGGTGGCACATCGCTGAGCGGCGGCCGCGGGGGCGTGACGCTCACGCTGCTGGGCGCGCTGACGATCGGCTACCTTCGCAAGATCCTGGATCTGAACGGCGTCGCCACGCCCGAGCAATTGATGATCACCGGAGGCATCATCGTGCTGGCGGTCCTGCTCCAGAGTCTGCGGCGGCGCGAGTAGGAGGCATCCCCGAGCACGACGCGCCAACGCGAACGGCCGTGAGCGATGCCCACCCTACGTGTGCGCTGTTATGCTGTTCGGTCTCCTCGGAGTCATCGACATGCCCAAGATTTCGCGTCGTTCGATCATCTCAGTCATTCTCGCTGCGCTCGCCATCGCGATCGGCGGATGCGACAACTCCTCGCCATCCGCACCAGGCGCCAAGGGCTCGTCGCCCGGTCCATCGGCTGTCCCTGCCACGTTCACGATCGGATACAGCCAGTGCAACCGCGGCGAGCCGTGGCGCGAGCAGATGGATAAGGACATCGAGGCGAATGCGTCGAAGTACAGCGCCATCAAGCTCATCATGAAGGATGCGCAGAACGATGCGCTGGCGCAGCAGGCGCATGTGAAGGAGTTCATCGCCCAGGGCGTGGATGTGCTCATCATCTCGCCCAAGGACACGAGCCTGACGCAAGTCGTGGCCGACGCCTACAAGGCGGGGATTCACGTGATCGTGCTCGATCGCAAGGTCGAGGGCGATGCGTACACGTGTTTCATCGGGGCCGACAATCGCGTGATCGGTGCGGCTGTTGGCAAGTGGGTCAACGACCAACTCAAGGGCAAAGGCAACGTCGTCGAGTTGCGCGGTCTGAGTTCCAGCACGCCATCGGTCGAGCGATCGGAGCCCTTCCGCAAGGCGATCGAAGGTACCGGCATCAAGGTTGTGTACGACGCCGACATGGAGTGGCTGGGCGACAAGGCCCGCGAGAAGATGCAGGCCGCGCTGGCGACGAATCCCGAGGCGGGCAGCATCAACCTTGTGTACGGCGCGAATGATCCGGCCGCGATCGCCGCGTACTACGCCGCCAAGGATGCCGGCCGCGAGAACGAGATGCTGTTCGTGGGCGTCGACGCACTGCCGCACGAAGGCATCGAGGCGGTGCGCACCGGTATTCTCAACGCGACGTTCCAATACCCCAACGGGGCGGATGTGGCGATCGACACGGCGCTGACGATCATGAAGGGCGAAACCGCGCCCAAGACGATCACCCTTGGGACCAGGTTGTTCACGAAGGACAATGTCGCCAGCGGCGGCGAGGCTGTTGGCAACTCGTAACGAGGAGGAACCGAACGTGCGAACATGGCAATCGATCGTTGTTGCCGCATCTATTGCATTGATCTGGGGTCACGCGCGCGGGCAAGTTGCCGACATGACGTCCCTGACACGCGTGCAGGCCGGCAAATCGCATCGCGTCTCGTCAGCCGCGCCGACGCCGGGCAGCAATCGCGACAATCGGCGCGTCGCCCCGGGTGAGACGTTGACGCTTGCGGAGATCGACGGCCCCGCCACGATCAATCACATCTGGCTGACGTTCAACGAGGCCCGGCCGAACTGGATTTCGGCTGACGGGTCGGCGAATCCATCGGAGATCGTGCTGCGCATGTATTGGGATGGCGCTGCTGAGCCGGCCGTCGAGGCGCCGCTGGGCGATTTCTTTGGCGCGGGCTTCGGTCTGCGGCGTGAAATCAAGTCCGTGCCGATGCAGGTCGAGAGCGGCGACGGTTACAACTGCTTCTGGCAGATGCCCTTCTTCAAGCACGCGAAGATCACCGTCACCAACGAGGGCGACAAGAATCTCAATTCACTGTATTACCACATCGACTATTGCGAATCGCCGGACCTGCCGAAGGAGACGGCCTATTTCTGCGCGCAGTATCGACAAGAGTTTCCGCAGCAACTTGGACACGATTACCTGGTGTGCGACATCCAGGGCCAGGGCCATTATGTCGGCACGGTCATCTCGGCCCGCTCGCGCAGCCCGGAATGGTTCGGCGAGGGCGATGACAAGTTCTACATCGATGGCGATGCCGCCGACAAGCCTTCGCTCTGGGGCACGGGGACCGAGGATTACTTTCTCTGTGCGTGGGGCATGAATGAATGTTCGTTCCCATATTTCGGCTGCACGTACCTGGAAGGCGACGAGAGCGGCTTCACTGGCCTGGGGGTGCGTTACACGATGTATCGCTGGCACATCGCCGATCCCATCCGTTTCACGAAATCACTTCGTTTCGAGATCGAGCACAAAGGCTGGATCTCGTCCGATGAGACCGAGAGCGGCAAGACCGAGGGTCATGTCGAGCGCGAGGATGACATTGCGTCCGTCGCGTTCTGGTACCAGGTCGGCCAGCCGAAACGATTCTCGACGATGCCCGGCGCCAAGCAGCGCGTGTTTCCCAACCTTGATCTCGTCATCGAAGGCAACGCGCTGCTTGCGAACGCGCGTGCGACGCCGGGCGACAACGTCCTGCAATCCGGCTACGACTGGACCGGCGCGGGCCAGATGTTCTACAAGCCAGCTGCGGGCAACGACGCGTTTCTTGAATTCGATTTCGAGGCGCCTGGCGACGGCAAGCGCCGCGCGCCCGTGCTGCGGCTGACGCGTTCGTATGACTATGGCATCTGGCGCATCCTGCTCGACGGCAACCAGATGGGAGAGCCGATCGATCTCTACAGCAAGGACATCGTCGTGCACGACCTCGTGCTCGACACCCACGCAATCGCACCGGGCAGACACACCCTGCGATTGGAATGCGTCGGCCGCAACCCGCTTTCGCGAGGCTCTTGCATCGGCGTGGATTCAGTGCGCCTGCGCGAGCGCTGGGACCGCAAGCGGCCGGCCCTCAAGCCCTAGGGCCTCACGATCCGGCCAGCGCACCGAGGATCAACTGTCATCGGGATCGGCCTGTGCAGTCGCGCCGCCAGTCCTCTGCATGAGTTTGCTGCTCTTGGGCGAGGGGAACAACCACTGCTCGACGGCCTTGAGCGGCTTGAGTGCAAGCCACGCCAGCAGGGTCGTGACGAACGCGAGCCAGTATTCGCCGAGAGCGCAGCTGACGCCCACGGCCGCCGTCACCCAGATGCCTGCGGCCGTGGTCAGGCCTCGCACCTCGACTCGGTCGGTGAGTTTGAGAATGGTGCCGGCGCCGAGGAAGCCGATGCCCTGCACCACGCCTTGAATGACGCGCGAGGTGTCCCCCGCCGCGGCGCCGGCCTGGCTCGTGGCCAGTACGAAGAGGGCGGAGCCGAGGGCCACCAGCGCATGCGTGCGCATGCCCGCTGCGCGGTGCGGGCGCTCGCGCTCGATGCCGATGATCAGTCCCAATCCTGCCGCCGCACCCAGTCGCAGCAGCATCTGCGGATCGAGGTTGTTGCTGGCGAGGACGAACGTGGAAAGTGCGAGGCTCATAGCCGCATTTCACACGCGGCGCTTCTCAATCGTCAACGCCACCTTGCGTGATTTCGCCGCCGCACGTCCGCTGGAGCAGTTTGGGCACGAGGCCGAAGCGCTGCCATCGGCCTTGCGTCGCGGCCAAAAAGGCCTGCTCAGCATCCACAGGCCGCATACGGCCAGCACGGTCACGAGCCAGAATTGCCAGTCATGCCAGGGCATGGTTCACGATACTCCAGCAAGTCGAATGCCGCTGTATGTCACGAAGGCGAAGGCGTACGCGACGGCCGTCATGTACCCAAGTTGCAGCAGGGCCCACTTCCATGAGCCAGTCTCGCGGCGCGTGACCACCAGCGTGGCCAGGCATTGCATGGCCAGCACGTAGAACACCAGGAGGCTCGCGGCTGTCGCCGTGGTGAACACCGGCGTGCCGTCGGAACGCTGGGCATGTGTGATGCGATCCAGCACTTGCGGATCCTCGGCGTCATCAACGCCCGCAAACAGCACGCTCATCGTGCTTACGAACACCTCGCGGGCCGCGAAACTCGTCAGCACGCCGATGGTCAGCTGCCAGTCGTACCCTACTGGGCGGAAGACCGGCTCGATAGTTCGGCCGATGCGCCCGGCGAAACTGTTTGCGAGTTGCGCGCGGCTGTCGATGGCGTCCGCCTCTCCTGCCATCGCCGCGGCGCGATCAGGATTCGACGCTTGGACCTCCGCAGCCGCGGCCCGCATCGACGCGGCCTGTGGCGTTTCGCCCGTCTGCGGATAGGCGCTCAGCCACCACAGGACGATGCAGATCGCCATGATCACCGTGCCCGCCTTGCGCAGGAACGTCATCGCGCGGTCGATGGTCATCGCCAGTGCGTTGCGCAGCGACGGCATCTTGTAACTGGGCAGTTCCAGCACCATCGGCCGCGACGGACCCTTCAGAATCGTGCGCCGGAACAGCAGCGCGGTGAGCAGCGCCACGACCGCGCCCAGCGCGTAGCAACCTGCAAACGCCAGGCCCGCCAGCACCGGCCTGCCGGCAAACAGCATGCTGATCAGGAGCACGTACACCGGCAGGCGGGCCGAGCATGAGAGAAACGGCGTGATGAGAATCGTCGCGAAACGATCGCGCTGATCGGGAATCAGCCGCGAGGACATGATGGCCGGAATCGCGCAGGCGTGGGCCGACAGCATCGGCACGAACGCGTGGCCGGGAAGGCCGAAGCGCCGCAGCAGTCGATCCATCACGAACGAGGCGCGGGCCAGATAGCCGGTGTCCTCCAGCAGGCTGATGAGGAAGAACAGCAGGCAGATCTGCGGCAGGAAGACGACTGTGCCCGCCACGCCGCTGATCACGCCATCAATCAGGAGATTGTGCAGCGAGCCGCCGGTCAGGTCCCAGCCGAAGCGAGCATCGGCCCAGCCGAATGCCGCGTGGGTCCACGTCCCCAGCACGGCGAAAACACGCTCGATCAGGTCCATCGGCACGGTCGCGAGCGCGAAGATGGTCCAGAACAGGCCTGCCATCACCGCGAGGAAGACGAGCAATCCGAGGATCGGATGCGTGAAGGCCGCGTCAAGGCGATCGGTGAAGGTGTCGTGGGCGGTGCCGACGGCATGGTCGCCGCCGACGCTCTGCGTGACGACGCCGTCGGCCCAGCGAGCGCAGGCCGATGCATACTCGCCGGCGTTGGCGCATGCGGCCGAGTCTGGCAGCGCCGCGGCGCTGACCATGGGTTCGCGCATCGCCTGCAGCAGCCGGTCGACGCCTTCGCCGCTGCGGGCGCAGATGGGCACGACTGGCACTCCGATGTACTCGCTCATCTGCCGCGCATCGATCGTCAGGCCCCGCTTCTGTGCGAGGTCGCTCATGTTCAGCGCCAGCACCGCCGGCAGTCCCAGGCGCAGCGCCTCGGCTGCGAAGACGAGGTTGCGTCCCAGATTTGTCGCGTCGGCGATGATCAGCAGGGCCTCGGGCCGGCGATCGAGATGGATGCGCCCTTCGAGGTAGTCGCGCGCGACCTTCGACTCCGGCCGGTCGAGATTCAGACTGTAGAGCCCCGGCAGATCGACGATGTGAACTGATTCCGGCCCGCTGCCTCCGCGCGGCGCGATCGAGGCGTTGCCCACGTGCGCCTCGACGGTCGAGCCGGGGAAGTTCGCTGTCTTGCT
>DATKJG010000068.1:0-2282 GCA_035543215.1 Phycisphaerales bacterium
TCGCGATGCGTCAACAGCCACACGCCAAGGCCCAGGCACATCAGCGCGATCGCCGTGTTGGTCTTCATCTCGACTTCGTTGGCGAGGATCGCGCGCAGCGCATGCGAATCGAACACCCAGCCGATGAAGACCGTCAGTCCCAGCGCGAACGACAACAGCGCCAGCGCCTGGCCGAACCACTGCAGGCGCATCACGGTGGCGGGATGAATCAGCGACGCCGGCAGCGGTCGGGCAGCGTGATGATGCACGCTGGTAGCCGGCCGGCTTGCGTCGGGCAGGTTCGCAATGCGGCTGGGAGGATCGCTGGGCATGGCTGTGAACGTCGTGCACCCGCGGGCCTGCGGCCACGGGCGTGGTCAAAGGCATTCAAGAGCGTGTTCCGGCGCCAGCCGTCAGCCGGAAGGTCATTTCCCGCGTTGCCGCGGCCAGTCTGCGATCAGGAATCCGCAGCATAGCAATCCGACCGAGCCAGCCGGCATCGCTCGGGCGATTAGGGAACTAACCCTAGGCGCGCGAAAGCGGTGTCAGGAAGGCGCGCGAACAGATGTGCTGCCTGCCAACGGGTGGTTCAGCGGGATGGGCACGGTCCCCAGCGCGTCAACACTTCGAGCAGATCGTGACCACGACGACGCCTACGCCGTCGCGACGCCCACCATGCTCGCCGCCTTGCGCGCGATCATCGAGTGATGCAGGCCGCACTGGCGGAGGATCTCATCCTCGGTCCGCGCGCTCTTGGGAATGCGCTTGACGAACATCTGCTGCAGCGTGAAGGCATCGCCTGAATCGGTGCACGCATCGGCCACCGCGCTGCCCAGTCCGCCGCCGTAGTTGTCCTCGACGGTGAGTATGAACCCGCCGTTGGCGTTGGCCAGGTCGAGCAGTTTCTCGGCGTCGAAGGGAATCGAATACAGGTCCACCAGCGTCGCATCGATGCCCTGCTTGTCGAGCAGGTCGAGGGCCTTGTTGCACTCGTGCACCATGTAGCCGGCCGTGACGATCAAGAGGTCGCGCCCCTCGGTCAGCACCTCGAAGCGGCCGAGATCGAACGTCGTGTTCTCATCGTAGATGAACTCGACATCCGGCCGGAACGTGCGCATGTAGCACAGGCCCTTGTGATCGGCCATGGCCAGCGTGAGCGCATAGGCCGAATAGGCGTCGGATGGCTGCAGCACGTACGCGCCGGGTCCGCCGTGATGATCCTTGGTCGTCGCCAGCGAGCGGAACCACGCGACATCGGGCAGGCTCATCTGGCTGGGGCCGTCGGCGGCGAGCGAAATGCCCGAGTGGCTGCCGACAATCTTGACGTTCGCGCCGGAGTTCATCGCCATCTCGATCTGGTCGTAGGCCCGCGTCACGAACTTGCTGAAGGTGCTGCAGAAGGGAATCTTGCCCGCCGCCGACAGGCCGACCGCGGTCGAGAACATGTTCTGCTCGGCGATCTTGCACTCGACGAAGCGATCAGCCAGGTCCTTGTCGTTGTTGAACCACTCGGCGAAGGTGGAATTGCTCACATCGGCATCAAGGCACCAGACATTGGTATTGGCGTGGCCCAGGGCCCGCAGGGCCAGGCCGTAGGCCTTGCGCGTGGCGAACTTGCCGGATTTGAGAATGAGCCCCATGTCGTAGGCGTTCATCGCCTCGTTCATGGACATGGGCTCGGCGATCTCGGGCTCATCGGCCTTGGCCTCGGCGGGCGGATAGATGCTCAATGCATCGCGCGACAGGGCGCTGGTGAGCGTGACGCCGGTTTCCTTGAGTTGATCGTGGGCCTGCGCGAGTTTCTCGCCGGTGGCGGGCTTGCCGTGCCAGCCGCCGCCCTGCACCGCCGGCGCGCCCCAGCCCTTGACCGTGCGGGCCACGAGGGCCATCGGCTTGTCGCTCTTGGAACCCGCATTGGCGATGAACTTGTCGAAGGCGCCCTTGATCTCCTCGGGCTCGTGGCCGTCGATCACCATCACCTCGAAGCCCGCCGCCTGCAGTTTGTGCTTCAGGCGTTCGTGCGACTGCTGCAGGCTGACCTTGTCGGCCTGGCCGTAGCCGTTGCAGTTGAAGATCGGCAGGACGTTGGTGAGTTTCTCATCCACGATGAGATCGACGGCTTCCCAGATCTGGCCTTCGCGCGATTCGCCATCGCCGATGATGCAGTAGATGCGCTTGTCGAGTCCATCGTGTCGTGCCGCCAGTCCCAGCCCCGCCGCGACGCTCAGCCCCTGCCCAAGCGAGCCGGTGGCGGCATCGAAGAAGGGCACGCCTTCCATCGGATTGGGGTGGCCATCGAGCAC
>DATKJG010000069.1:0-10126 GCA_035543215.1 Phycisphaerales bacterium
CGGATGTGGTGGGGTGAGCAGGGACACGCCGGGTCTGACGAAGGCGGACCCGGATCACGCACCTGTCCTGATCGCGGCCGATCCGGGCCTTCCTCCCTTCGGTCGTCAGACCGGGCGTGCAACGATTGTGCCTCGTGTAAGTATCATGGCGAGCCCTTCTCAGGAGATGCTCATGGTCCGCACCCGTTCCTCGTACGTTCATCGCAGCCTGCTGGCGACAATCGCCGCGGCCTTCATTGCGTCGCCTCTCGCGCTCGCCCAGAACGCGGCGCTCGTCTACCCCAAGGCCAAGACCGTCGATCAGATCGACGACTACCACGGCACCAAGGTGCCTGATCCATATCGCTGGCTTGAGGACGATGCCCGCACATCGAGCGACGTCAAGCAATGGGTCGATGCCGAGAACGTGATCACCTTCGGCTACCTCAAGGCGATTCCCGAACGCGACGCGATCAAGAAGCGCCTCACCGCGTTGTGGAACTACGAGAAGTACAACTCGCCGGGCAAGGTCGCCGGCCGGTACTTCTTCAGCAAGAACAACGGGCTGCAGAACCAGAACGTGCTCTACATGTGCGAGTCGCTCGATTTCAGCAAGGGCCGCATCCTCATCGATCCCAACACGATGTCGCAGGACGGCACGGTCGCGCTTGCTGGCACATCGGTGAGCGATGATGCGAAGTACCTCGCCTACGGCATTGCCGAAGCCGGGAGCGACTGGCAGAAATACAAGATCCGCGACGTCGACACGGGCGCCGATCTGCCCGATCTGCTGGAATGGGTCAAGTTCAGCGGCGCTTCATGGACTCCCGACAGCAAGGGCTTCTTCTACAGCCGCTATGACGCTCCCAAGGAGGGTGAGGCGCAGTTCCAGAAGGTCAACAAGTTCCAGAAGTTGTACTACCACCGCGTCGGCACGCCGCAGGCGCAGGATGTGCTGGTCTATCACAACCCCTACGAGCCGGACTGGGGCTTCGGCGCTGGCGTGACCGAGGATGGCCGGTACTTGGTCATCAGCGTCACCAAGGGCACCGACAACAAGAACCGCGTGCTGGTCAAGGATCTGGCCGAGCCGATCGGCCTGCCCGTCGATGTGATCGACAACTTCGATGCTGATTACTCGTTCATCGGCAACGATGGGACGACGTTCTATTTCCGCTGCGACCTCAACGCACCGCGCGGCCAGATCATCGCCCTCGACATACGCGACCCGCAACTGGAGAAGCGCAGGGTGCTCGTCGCTGAGTCGAAAGACACGCTCACCGGCGTCAATCTCGTCGGCAACATGTTCGTGTGCACCTATCTCAAGGACGCCACCACGGCCGTCAAGATGTTCGACGTCAGCGGCAAGCACGTGCGTGATGTGCAATTCCCCGGCCTGGGCTCGGGCGGCGGCTTCGGCGGCAAGCGCTCCGACACCGAGACTTTCTATTCGTTCGCGAGTTTCGCCACGCCTCCGACGATCTATCGCTACGACATGATCACCGGCGAGAGCGCGCAGCAGTGGCAGGCGAAGGTCGATTTCAACGGCAGCGACTACGAAGTCAAGCAGGTCTTCTATCCAAGCAAGGACGGCACCAAGGTGCCAATGTTCCTGACCTATCGCAAAGGCATCCGTCTCGACAGCAACAACCCGACGCTGCTCTATGGCTACGGCGGCTTCAATATCCCAATGACGCCCTCGTTCTCAACCCAGCGCCTGGCGTGGCTGGAGATGGGCGGCATCTATGCCGTCGCCTGCATGCGCGGCGGCGGCGAGTACGGCGAGGACTGGCACAAGGCCGGCACCAAGGGCAACAAGCAGAATGTCTTCGATGACTTCATCGCCGCGGCCCAATACCTGATCGACAACAAATACACGTCATCCAACCGCCTCGCGATTCAGGGCGGCAGCAACGGCGGCCTGCTCATCGGCGCGTGCATGACGCAGCGGCCCGATCTCTTCGGCGTGTGCTTGCCGGCGGTGGGCGTGATGGACATGCTTCGCTTCCACAAGTTCACCATCGGCTGGGCATGGACCGACGACTACGGCTGCGCCGACAACGACGAAGATTTCAAGTGGTTGCGCGCGTACTCGCCGTATCACAATCTCAAATCTGGCACGAAGTATCCGGCGACGATGGTGACCACCGCCGACACCGATGATCGGGTCGTGCCCGGCCACTCGTTCAAGTTTGCCGCGGCGCTGCAGGCGGCTCACGCGGGCAACACGCCGGTGCTGATCCGCATCGAGACACGCGCGGGCCACGGCGCGGGTAAGCCGACGGAGAAGATCATCGAGGAGGCAGCCGATCTGCTGGCCTTCACGGCGAAGAATCTCGGCATGGAACTCACGCCGCCGTATCGATAAACGATCACGACCTTCCAATCGACTTCAATCGCCAGGGATGATCGATCCCTGGCATTGTCATGCGCGCAGCCTTGTCTCACGCGCGCTGCGGGTCGCGATGCTCATGCCGCAACTGACCGCACGCGGCCGCAATGTCGCGCCCGCGGCTGGCGCGAATGTGCGTGTTCACGCCCGCCTCGCGCAGCACCTTTTGAAACGTCAGCACATCCTCCGTCGTCGGCCGATCGTACGGAAGGCCTTTCACCTCGTTGTAGCGAATGAGGTTGACGTTGGCGCGAAGCGATTTCGCAACGCGGCCCAGCTCATCCGCATGCTCCGGCCGATCGTTCACGTTGCGTAGCAGCAGATACTCCAGGGTGATTTCGCGCCCGGTCTTGGCGAACCACTCATCACAGGCATCCAGGATCTCGTCGATCGTCGCGTACTCGGCCCAGGGAATCAGTTGCCTGCGAAGTTCATCGTTCGGTGCGTGCAGGCTCAGTGCGAGCGTGACGGGAATCTCGAAGATCACGAGTTTCCGGATGGCCGCAGGCAGACCGACCGTTGAGATCGTGATCTTTCTCGCGCCAATTCCCATTCCCCACGGGGCGTTGAGCGTGCGGATGGCACCGGTCACGTTGGCGAAGTTGGCCAGCGGCTCGCCCATCCCCATGAAGACGACGTTGGAGATGCGGTCAACGCCTTCGAGCCGCGAGAGGCGATGCGCCTGCTCAACGATCTGTCCGATGGTGAGGTTGCCATCAAGGCCGCCCAGTCCCGAGGCGCAGAAGCGGCAGCCGACGGGGCAGCCGATCTGGCTGGAGATGCACGCCGTGCGGCGCGAATGCTCATCATCATCCACCGGAATCATGACGCATTCTGTCTGACGATTGGAGTCGCCGCCTGACGGCTCGCCAATGATCGGCAGCGAGTTGGAATCCTGGACCTTCGACGTCAGGACGGCGCCGGACCAGTCCAGCAGCAGTTTCTGCGTGCCATCCGTCGCCGACTGATGTCGGACCAGCGCGCCGGCGTCGAACATCAGATGCTCCGCCAGCAACTCGCGAGCGCGCTTGGCAAGATTCGTCATGCGCTCCGGCTCGACCACCTTCTTCTGATAGATCCACTCCATGATCTGCCGAGCCGCAAAATTCGGCAGGTCGCGCTCGGCGCACCATTGCGCAAGCGTGTCAGACGTGAAATCGAAGAAATGAGCGGGCATGGTGCAGACTGTAGGGTGGACGGCATCCGCCGCCTTATGCCCTTGCGCTCACCGTGAGATCGACCACGCGATTGGGCACATCGCGCTCGGTGAGCCACAGCTCGATATCGCGTGCATTGTCCATCACGATGCGGCGCCCGGTGGGATCGACGCCGCGCGAGCGCATGAACTTCTTGAGGGAGCCGGGCAGACCGAACTCGACCGCTTCGTGATACACATCCCGTTGCTCCACCTCGCCGCCGTACGTCTCGAAGAGATGCAGGATCAGTTCCTTGACAAGGTCCTCAGGTGCGCTCGCCCCCGCCGTCACGAGCACTGTTCCCACTCCGTCAAACCATTCAGGCTTCAACTCCGAGCGATCATCGATCAGGTAGGCCGTCGTTCCGCTTGCCTCGGCGATCTCGCGCAACCTCTGTGAGTTGGAACTGTTCTTGCTCCCGACAACGAGCACGCAGTCGCATTCGGCTGCCAGCGCATGGACGGCATGCTGGCGATTGGTCGTTGCGTAGCAGATGTCTTCGCTTGGGGGATCCTTGAGTTTCGGGAAGGCCTTTCGCAGGGCCGCGATGACGATGTTCGCATCATCCATGCTCAGCGTCGTCTGCGTGAGATAGACCAGCCGCTCGGGATCGTCGATCTCCAATTCCGCGATGTCATCGGTCGATTCGACGACTTGGATCGCATCGGGCGCCTCGCCTTGAGTGCCAACCACCTCTTGGTGATCGCGATGGCCGACCAGCAGGATCTGATACCCCTTCTCTGCATAGCGAACGGCCTCGGCATGCACCTTGGTGACAAGCGGGCAGGTGGCGTCGATGGCAGTCAGCCGCCGCGTCTCAGCCTGCTGTCGCAGAGCCGGGCTCACACCGTGCGCGCTGAAGACCACGATCGAGCCCTCAGGCACCTCGCTCAGGTCATCGACAAAGGTCACTCCACGGCGGCGGAATCGATCGACAACATGCTTATTGTGAACGATCTCGTGAAAGACGTAGAGTTGCTCGCCCGGGCAGATCTCAAGCAACTGGTCTACCACGTCTACAGCCATGTATACGCCGGCACAGAAGCCTCGAGGGTTGGCCAGAACGATCTTCATCGGCGTGCAGCGATTGCAGTCAGGTGGTCATGATAGCCCGGTGACGACGCTGGCGTGTGCTGGCCGCGACAGCGCAGTCGCGGTAGATTGCGCAGCAATCGCGAGCCAGTGACGCGCCTCCGCATGACCGCCACGACCATTGAGCAACTTGCGATCTTTGGCCCGGAACGCTGCGATACGCACACGGCGGAGCAGGCCCGCGCGATTTGCCGGCGGCTGGCCCATGGCCACTACGAGAACTTCAGCGTGCTTAGCGCGGTCGTTCCCGCCGACCTGCGCGATGACTTCGCGGCCCTGTACGCTTTCTGCCGTTGGGCCGACGATCTGGGCGATGAGACCGGTGATCCCGCGCGCTCGCTCGAACTGCTCGCCTGGTGGCGGCGCGAACTTCAGCTGTGTTTTGACGGACGGCCGCGGCATCCGGTGTTCACAGCATTGCGCGCGGCGATCGAACGGCACAACCTGCCGGCACAGCCTTTCGATGACCTGATCCGCGCCTTCGAGCAGGATCAGACTGTCGATCGATATGCGACGTGGGAGCAGTTGTTGGGCTATTGCCGCTTGAGTGCGAACCCCGTCGGACGGCTGGTGCTGATGATCTGTGGCGAGCAGCGCACGGCAAATTCCTTCGCATTGTCTGACGCGACCTGCACCGCCCTGCAACTGACCAATCACTGGCAGGATGTCAAGCGCGACCTGCTCGAACGCAACCGTATCTATGTTCCTCGAGAGGTAATCGCATCGCATGTGGCCGATGCGGCCGAGTTCGAATGCCGGCTCGTTGCCTCGGCAAAGCAGGGTCACGGCGTGGATCGCGATATTCTCGGGCAGTTCAGGGTGATCCTGAAGACCTGCGTTGAACGAACCTGGCCGCTGTTCGAGACCGGCGGCCAATTGCTGCAGCTCGTGGACGACCGAACCGCGCCCATCATCTGGCTGCTGGCGGCAGGCGGACAGCGCGTCCTTCGTCAGATCGAGATGTGGAACTTCGAGACGGCGCTGCATCGGCCGAAACTCAGCAAGCCGAGCAAGGCCGCGCTCATCGCGAAGGCCTGGTGGATGGCCAAGCGCGCGGGAACCGTCAAGGGAGCGCGAGGATGACTTCCGCCCTGCGCTCGCCCACGCTCGATTCTGACGCAGCCATCAAGCAGGCCTACGCGCGCTGCCGCGAGATTACACGCCAGCATGCGCGCAACTTTCACTATGGCATCCGCCTGTCGCCAGAACCCCAGCGCTCGGCGATCTACGCGGTGTATTCATGGATGCGCTTGGCGGATGATCTCGTCGACTCCTGCGACGCCGCGGACATTGCCACACTTGAGAAGCGAATCGCCGAGTTTCGCGCGCACACTGACGCGGCGCTCGACGGTCGCCCGTCTCCCACCGATCCGCTCTGGCTGGCGATTGCGGACACCACGCGCCGGTTCGGCCTCTCCGGCGAGCATTTCCACCACATGCTCGATGGTCAAATGGACGATGCCCGCCGCACCAGTTACGACACGTTCGACCAGTTGCGGGAATACTGCCGCCGCGTGGCATCGACGGTCGGACTTATCTGCATCGAGATCTGGGGCTATGTCGATCCGCGCGCCCATGAGCTGGCGGCCGAGCGCGGCATCGCCTTCCAGCTCACCAACATCCTGCGCGATGTTGCGCAGGATTTCGACATCGGCCGGATGTATCTGCCACGCGAGGATTTCGAGCAGCTTGGCCTGACTCCTGACGACCTTCGACGCTGGAGAAAGCCTGAAGAATGCCGGCAGTTGATCAATCTCAACATCCAGCGTGCGGCGATCTCCTATGAGCGATCGCAGGCGCTGGATGGGCTCATCGGCGCGTGCGGGCGGCCGACGCTTTGGGCGATGACGAGCATCTATCGCCGCCTGCTCGCGAAGATCGCCGCCGATCCGAGGCGCATCGTCGACGGCCAGCGCGTGCGCGTCAGCGCGATTCATAAGGGCGCCATCGCGCTCCGGGCCAAGTGGCTGGCGAGGTTCGTGACGCACGGCGGCGAAGCGGCGTCGAGGCACGCCAAGGCTCCCGTGTGAAGCGGCGCATTGCGATCATTGGAGGCGGGCTGGCGGGTATTGCTGCTGCTGTCCGCATCGCCGAAGCCGGCGAACGGCCCATTCTCATCGAGAGCCGCAAGCGACTTGGCGGCAGAGCGACATCGCTGACCGATCCGCGCTCCGGCGCGACCATCGACAATTGCCAGCACGTGCTGTTGGGTTGCTGCACGAATCTGATCGATCTTTACGATCGCCTGCACGTCCTTGACGACATTGAATGGCACCGGACTCTGCACTGGACTGCCGGCGGTCGAGAAGCGCCGATTGACACGATCAGGGCCGGTTGGCTTCCCGCGCCGCTGCACCTGGCTAGATCGCTGCGGCGCATGACGATCCTCTCGCGCGACAGCAAGCGCGCCATCTCGCGCGCCATGCTGCGCATGATGCGGATAGGCGAGCATGGCCGGCTCGCGTGGCGGAACCGCACGTTCGGCGAGTTCCTCAATGACGCCGATCAGCCGCTCGAGGCGGTGCGGCGATTCTGGGAGCCGATCGTCGTCAGCGCGTGCAACATGAGCGTGGATCGCGTCGGGGCTGCGTTCGCGCTGCACGTGTTCCAGGAGGGCTTTCTGGCCAACAAGTGGTCGTACACCATGGGCCTGTCGCGCGTACCGCTGGCGAGGTTGTACGACAGCGTCGCCTCGGAGATCGAAGGCACAGGCGGCGAGTTGCATCTTGGCATCAGCGCCAAGGCGATTGCGTTCGACGGCCGTCGCATCACCGGAGTCGTCACCGAAAATGGATTCGTCGAAACGTCGGCGGCGATCGCCGCCGTTCCGCCCGATCGCCTCGAGAAACTCTGCAGCGATGTGCTGATCAGATACGACATCCGGCTGCAATCGCTCGGACGCCTGAAGTTCAGCCCGATACTCGGCGTGCATCTCTGGTTCGATCAGCACATCATGCCTGATGACCTGCCGCACCTGGTGGTGGTCGAGCGCGACATCCAGTGGCTCTTCAACAAAGGCGTCGCGAGCGACGGCGCCAATCGCATCCAGCATCTGCACGCGGTCATCAGCGCGGCCGATGATTGGATGGCGCTGGATGAAGATGAAATCGTGCGCCGCACGATGAACGACATTCATCATGTTCTGCCGCGCTCCCTCGGACTTGAGCCCATCGATGCCCGGGCCATCAAGGAGAAGCGCGCGGCATTCGCGCCTCTACCGGGAATTGATGCCTTTCGCCCCGCCGCCGCAGCCGAGTACGGCGCGGGCACAGGCGTGGACAATCTCTTCCTCGCCGGCGACTGGACTGACACCGGCTGGCCCGCGACCATGGAGGGCGCGGTGCGCAGCGGTTACACGGCGGCACACGCGGCGCTTCAGCGACTGAACACAAGTGGCGCGGGAGAATCGAGTCGAGTGGATCCGTCGAGTGCGGCGCGCGGCGGGCTAGTCGAGGATGTTCCGACGGGCCTTCTGGCGCGCGTGCTCGGCCTCCGTTGACCGGCAGCCGATCGGAACAGCTTCCATGGATCGGGGTACTGGGATTTTGCCCGATTCGAGAATGTGCAAACGGGACACCCACTCGCTCTAAGTGGCGTTGCGTCCGACACTTCCAGCGATCTCGCTGAACTTCGCAGCGCGTGCCGATCGAGGCGTTTGGCGGCGAGTAAACTTGGGTGTTCAAAACAGCGCTCTCGCGACGCATCACGCTCTTCCAATCCACACGTCGCGAGGATCTGATTGGATCATTACTAGGAGAAACCCATGCACTGTCGCTTCTGTCTCGCTGTCGTCGGCCTCGCTGCCGTAACCATCTCGTTGGCGTTCACGCAGGCGCCGCAGGACAACAAGCCTGCCTCCAAGCCGCCTGCCGCCGCCCCCAAGCCCAAGGACGCTCCCCCGACCGGCGAGAAACCGCCACTGCCGCCCGGCTGGACCGAGGCCGACATGCAGGCCTGCATCGAAGCCGGCACACCTGGCCCGAATCACGCCTACCTCGCTGAATCGGTTGGCGTCTGGCAGGGCAAGTGCAGCAGCTGGATGGCTCCGAACACCGAGCCCGTTTCCAGCGAGTGTGTTTCCACCATCACGCCAATGATGGAAGGTCGCTACATCAAGTGCGAGATCAAGGGCGACATGCCGGGCATGGGCCCCTTCAACGGCTTCGGTATCTACGGCTTCGACAATGTCTCGCAGAAGTTCCAGTCGTCGTGGGTCGACAACTGCTCGACCGGCATGATGCAGGGCACCGGCGAGTTGTCCTCGGACGAGTCAACGCTGACCTGGACGTTCTCGTATCACTGCCCGATCGCCAAGAAGCAGGTGACGATGCGTGAGGTCGAGCGCCGCACCGGCAAGGATGCGATGACCCTCGAGATGTTCGGTCCCGATCCGAAGACCGGCAAGGAATTCAAGATGATGGAGATCGCCTTCACCCGCAAGCCCGGCGTCTCCGGAACGAACACGCGCTGATCGATTGCGCTGATAATCACCATCAACCGGCCGTCTCTCATGGACCTGATCCATGCGAGGCGACCGGTTTCTCTTTGTCTGCGGCTCTGAACGTCACGATGCCGGCAGAGCCGGTGCAGTGGGTTCGCCGACACCGGTGAGCATACGCACCTCGGCCAGCGCCATGCCACGAAGGCGGTCCGCGACCGCCTGGTCGTGCAGCCGCTGCATCGCGTCTGACCATTTTTGATAGTCGGCCGGCGATTCGACAATGGCGCGGCGCGCCAATTCAAGAAGGTGATCGCGCAAGAGCCGCTCGCGCTGACCGCCGCGAAACCGGCGCGGTGTCAGACGGTAGGCAATTGCGGCCAGACGCGCCGGCCAGTCGCTCGTGCGCAGGTCAAGCCGGACGCGCCTCCCAAATGCAAGCAGGTCAAACCGCGTGAGATATCGGCGCTCGATCTCATCGCCGCGCGCCCGCTTGGCATGCAGCCGATTGCGGATCCGACGGCGATGCTCCGCGCTGGCAACTACGCCCGCGACATACAGCGGATCGCGAATCAGCATTGCTTCGGCCAGTGGCAGTATCGCCGCCCGAGTCAACGCTCGCCCCGTGTCGCCTCGATCGACCTGATAGAGCCGGGTGATGAGATCGGCATACGTCTCCGCGTAATCCAGGCCGCCCCAGATCGTGCAGTGGTGGCATGCCATCACGAAGTCTCGCCGCGATTGTCGCCCGGAATCCGTCTCCGCGAGTCCGGGCATCTGTTCGATGCTCGTCTGAAGCATTGCAGCCAGTCGATTGGCGCGCGATGCCGAGCCCGGCAGGCCACGGCGCATGGACAGCGCCAATCTGCGCGCCACACGCTCCAGCGGAATCTCCGCGTCGTCGTCGCGTTGTGTGAACAGCGCATTGTCGAGCGCCAGTCTCCGGCCAAGGTCGAACGCTTCGCGGGCGCGCCCGAAACCGCGAGATTCGGCAGCCGCCAGACCACCTTCGATCGATTCAGCGGAGAT
>DATKJG010000070.1:0-7109 GCA_035543215.1 Phycisphaerales bacterium
GGATTCCTCGCGCAGCAGTACGACGAGAGCACGCAGCAGTACGTCGTGATGGAAGGCAACGCCCACGCGTGGGTGGAGATCGCGGTCGCGCCGCACATGTGGAAGGCGTATGACGGCACGCCCGCGGCCGACCTGCCGAGCCTGACTGAGGACGACGGCACGCTGGCCCAGGCTGTGCGCTCGATGTACTCGCGCTTCGAAGGCAACTGGAGCACGCAGGTCGTCGGCTTCGACACGGGCGCGCAGGAACGGCTGATTGATTCCTTCAGCCAGGGCTGGTCGCGCAGGCTGTCGAGCCTGCTGACGTCGATCCGCGGCGGCATGGAAAGCGTCAACAACTTCTTCAACGTCGGCCCGGGCGGCTACATCTGGATGGGCATCGTGGCCTTGGCGCTGGTCATCGCGATCATCGCGCTGGCGCGGCTGATGCGGCGTTCGATGGCCATTCGGCGGACGCTGCACCTGCAGCACTTGCGCGGATCCGAGTATCGCCGCATGCTCGCGCAGCTGGGCTTCTATCTCGACATGCTGCGCGTGCTGGAGCGTGGCGGGCTGGCCAAGCCGGAATGGCGGCCGCCCATGCTGCACGCGGCGGCGATCACCGTTGCCGCGCCGGAGCCGGCCCGTCTGGTGCGCGACATCACCGTGGTGTTCTACGAGGCGCGATACGGTCTCGAGCCCATCGAAGGACGCCGCCTCGATCAGGCGCGCGGCGACGTGCGCCGACTCGCGGAACTGCTGCGAACCCCCATCTAGGACTGCCCGGCATTCGCGCGTGCGGACCGTCCATCCGGACGTTATCGGCCGGCGCGGCCTGATGCGACTCCGCTCATCTCGCCCGCACTGTGCGACCGGCGCGGGCGCGCGCGGCGGGCGCAACGCCGTGGTGAGCGAGTGAAGTCGCCTGCAACGGCGGACGATTGACCTTGGCCGCTGGTCCTCGCCACCGCCCAAGGAAAAATCCGTGCCCGCCAATCGATCACGAACGCTGGAATGGCGCCGCTGCCTGAAGCAGGTTCACGAGCGCGGCGGCTCGCTGGAGGTCGCCATCGCGCACGTGCGGGCGAGCGATGAAATTCCGGCCGACGTTGTGGAACAGAGCCATCTCGTCTGGCGCGTGCGCATCCTGAGCCTGACCGAATCGGAAATCCTGGTCGAGCAGCCCACGACCCTCGGACAGGTCATCGAGATCGACCGTGGCACGACGCTGCTGGCCATCCTGTCGATCGGGCAGAATCGCTGGATGTTCGATACCTCGTGTATGGGCGCGCTTGTGGTGCCGAGCAGCGAGCGGCGCAACGGCGTCGGCGTCGGCGGCACGCCGGCGCTGCGGCTGAACATGCCCGAGTCGGTGCAGCGCTGCCAGCGCCGCAATCACTATCGCCTCGATACGCCGCTGTCGCTGCCGCGCATCGACATCTGGCCGCTGCTTGATCCGCGTTCGGTCGTGCCGGCGGAGCGGGCACACGAGATTCAGTTTGAAATCGACATGGGGCGGCTGGCGGGCCAACTCGATTCGCTGCGCATGGATTTCGAGAGCGTCATGCCCGAGGTCGGACCGAAGTTCGCAGCGACGCTGCTGAACCTGGGCGGCGGCGGCATGGGCTTGCGCGTCGAACCCAACGATGCGTCAACGCTCAATCGTCACAAGGTCTTCTGGCTGCGCTTCAGCCTGCCGCCGGCCCTGAAGACGCCTGTGTGCGCCAGCGCGAAACTCGTGCATACGCACATGGAGTCGACGCACGACACCTACGCGGGCATGGCGTTCGATTTCAGTTTCAATCCCAGCCACCAGAAGTTTGTGGTTGATCAGATCTGTCGCTATATCGCGCTGCAGCAGCGCGCACAGATGCAGCATGTCGCGGCGGCGGCCGCGGTTGCTCAGCTCCGCACGGCGTGAGGCAGCGCTCGACAGGCCAGCCATCAGCGGCGCATCAATGAATCAAGCCGGGGCAGAGGTTGCCGCGTCGACCGACGCCGCACATTGACGAGGCGCCAGTTCGCGCAGCACTGCGGCCTTGTCCAGCGTCTCCTGCAGTTCGCGCGCGGGGATCGAGTCGGCGACGATGCCCGCGCCGGCCGAGTACGACACTGTGCCATCGTGGAGCACGTCGCACCGATCGCTGTCGTCGCGCCGGCCCTCGAGAAGCAGCGTGCGGATGGCGACGTTGAGCGTCATCGCGCCGCAGTCGCTGATGAAGCCGATCGCACCGCAGTATGGCCCGCGCATGTTCGATTCGAGTTCATCGATGATCTGCATCGCGCGGATCTTCGGCGCGCCGGTGACCGAGCCGGGTGGGAAGGTGGCACGCAGGATGTCGCCGGCGCTGGTTCCGTCGCGGAGCGTACCGGTGATCTCCGCCACTCCGTGATGGACGGTCGGATGTGTCTCGATCAGGCGGGGGTGCGGCACGCGCACGCTGCCGAACTCGCACACGCGGCCGAGGTCGTTGCGCATGAGGTCGACGATCATGTTCAGTTCCGCCTGGTCCTTGGTCGAATCGCGCAGTTCGCGCGCGTTGGACGACGCCGGGCGCGTGCCCTTGATCGGCCGCGTAATGATGCGACGCGAGTGGGGGGGCGGACCGGTCTGAAGGAAGAGTTCGGGGCTGAGAGACAGCAGGCGCCTCCCCGAACCCAGCGATTCGAGATACGCGCCGTACCACGGCTGGGCGCGCTCGAACGCCGCCAGCGCAAGCGCACGAGTCGACCCGTCGAACCCGGCATGGAATCGCTGGGCGATGTTCGCCTGGAAGATGTCGCCCGCTACGATGTATTCGATCGTGCGCGCGACCATGCGCTCGTACTCGCGAGGCGCGATCTCCGTCTCGATGTCATCAAGGCGGCAGGGGGTGCCTTCGAGTGCCGTGGTATCGCGCCAGCGAATCCACTGCACGGCGGCTGAGTGCCCGATCGCGGTCCATTGGCAATTCACGTGATCGAACACCAGCGCCTCGGGGCACCACGCGAGTTCGATCAGCGGCCAGCCCCTGTCCACCGGCCCGGCCGTGACCTGGTGCGCCGCGCGTGGCTCGATCACGCGGCCGAGGTCATATGAGATATTTCCGATCCAACCACCTTGAAAGGGCAGACGGGGATTCGCCGGCGGCAGGTCATGCGGGTTCAGCGACGTCGATGCAAGGACTGCATCAAGATCGCGCAGCGGATCGTGCGTCAGCGCGACGTCATCAGGCAGGTTGCCATCAACGCGCGATCGTCCTTGCTGGAAGCGAAACACCGCGCACGGCGACGCCATGGTCGACCATCGGGCCCAGCGACGATGCACGCGCCCCGAGTGCAGCCATAGCAGCGGCCAATCCGCTGGCCAGCGTGCCGCGACCGAGCGAGGATCGCAGTCCCAATCGAGCGAAGTGATGATTGGCGCGGGCCGCATGAGCGCGATGATAGGTGATGGAATGCCACGCATGAGCGTCGGCGGACTTTGCCGATTCAGAGTCGTCGAACACGCCGCCACTGACGTTCGTGCTACACTCCTCGATTCCTCAAATCCGACCAACCGCCTCGTCAAGGATGATTTCGATCATGGCCCCCTCAGCCACCGCTGTCGCGTCCCGTCCACGCTCCACGAGCAAGAGCAAGCCTGCCGCGAAGCCCTCAAAGCCATCCGTCGGGGCGAAGTCCGCGGGCAAGAACGTCAAATGGGTGTATTCCTACGGCAACCGCAAAGCCGAAGGTGACGGCACGATGAAGGAAATCCTCGGCGGCAAGGGCGCGGGCCTCGCCGAGATGACGCTCATCGGCCTGCCGGTGCCCGCCGGCTTCACCATCACCACGCAGGCGTGCGCCGAGTACAACAAGGTCGGTCGCCGCTGGCCGACGGGACTCGAGAAGCAGATTCGCGAGCACGTGGCGAGACTGGAAAAGACCTGCCGCAAGAAACTCGGCGATCCGAAGAATCCGCTGCTGGTCTCGGTGCGCTCGGGTGCGGCACGATCGATGCCGGGCATGATGGAGACGATTCTCAACCTCGGCCTCAACGATCGCAGCGTCGAGGGGCTGGCCAACGTGACGAAGAATCCTCGTTTCGCGTGGGATTCCTACCGCCGCTTCATTCAGATGTACTCGACGGTGGTCGTCGGCCTGAGCAAGGACACGCTGGAGCACAAACTGCACGCGCTCAAGCAGGGCCTGCGCATCACCAGCGACACCGACATTCCCGCCGAGATGCTCCGGCAACTGTGCGGCGACTTCAAGGCCTTCTTCCGGGAACAGACCGGCCTCGATTTCCCGCAGGATCCCTGGCAGCAACTGGTGGGCGCGATCAATGCCGTGTTCGGATCCTGGAACGCCGAGAAGGCCGTCACCTATCGCCGCGTCGAGAAGATCGAGGGCCTCATCGGCACGGCGGTGAACGTCGTGCAGATGGTCTTCGGCAACATGGGCGACGACTCGGGCACAGGCGTGTGCTTCACGCGCGATCCCTCCACCGGCGTCAACGAGTTCTATGGCGACATGCTCATCAACGCCCAGGGCGAGGACGTGGTCGCGGGCATTCGCACGCCCATGCCGCTCAACCAACTGGCCAAGGCGATGCCCGAGGCGTGGGAGCAACTCAACGCCGTGCGCGTGATGCTCGAAACGCACTACAAGGACATGCAGGATCTGGAGTTCACCATCGAGCGCGGCACGCTGTACATGCTGCAGTGCCGTAGCGGCAAGCGCACGCCCGCGGCGGCGTTCCGTATCGCCGTCGAGCAGGCTTCCAAGCCGCTGGCCACGCCCGCGCAGGTCGCGAAGTTCGTCAAGAAGAAGTACCTGCCCAAGAAATACGCCAAGGCCGCGACCAGGCCCGTGCTGAGCAAGGATGAAGCGATCAAGCGCCTCACGGCTACCGACATCGAGCGGCTGTTCTATCCCATCATCGATTCCAAGATCAGCAAAGATGACCTGAGCAAGCGTAAACTCGCGACGGGCATCAACGCGGTGCCGGGCGCAGCGAGCGGGCAGATCGTCTTCACCGCCGCCGAGGCTGAGCACTTCGCCAAGCAGGGACAGAAGGTCATTCTCGTGCGCAAGGAAACTTCGCCCGAGGACGTGGGCGGCATGCACGCGGCGGCGGGCATTCTCACCGCCACCGGCGGCAAGACCTCGCACGCCGCCGTGGTCGCGCGCGGCTGGGGCAAGTGCTGCATCGTCGGCTGCGCCGCGCTCGACATCGATTACGAGCACAAGCGCATGATGGTCGCCGGCCGCACGCTCAACCAGGGCGAGTTCGTCACGCTCGACGGCTCCGAAGGCATCGTGTACGGCGGCGAGATGCCGCTGGTGAAGCCCGAGTTGCCGCCCGAGTACTACACGCTCATGAAATGGTGCGATGAGCGGCGTCGCCTGAAGGTGCGCACCAACGCCGACACTCCTTATGACGCGGCGAACGCGATCAAGATGGGGGCCGAGGGCATCGGCCTGACGCGCACCGAGCACATGTTCTTCGACACCGAAGAGCGGCGGCTGGCGATGCAGCGGATGATCGTCGCCGACAATGAGATTGATCGCCGCCGTGCGCTGGATGAACTGCTGCCGTTCCAGCGCAAGGACTTCATCGGCATCTTCGAGGCAATGGATGGTCGGCCGGTCACGATTCGCCTCATCGATCCGCCGCTGCACGAGTTCGTGCCGCACGAGGAGATGAAGCAGCGCGAGCTGGCGGCCCACATCGGCGTGCCGTTCGAGAAGGTCAAGCAAAGGGTGGAACAGTTGCACGAGGCCAACCCCATGCTTGGCCACCGCGGCTGCCGTTTGTGCATCACCTATCCCGAGATTCTCGAGATGCAGGTGCGCGCCATCATGGAGGCCGCGGTCGATCTGCGACGGCGGAAACGCAAGGTCATGCCGGAGATCATGATCCCGCTTTCAATTGACAAGAAGGAACTGGCGTTGCTGACGGATCAGACGCGGCGCGTGGCAGAGAACGTGCTGGAAGCCGCCGGCGTGCGCGTGGAGTATCTCGTCGGCACGATGATCGAGACGCCCCGCGCTGCGATCCTGGCCGATCAGATTGCCGAGGTCGCCGAGTTCTTCTCGTTCGGCACCAACGATCTGACGCAGATGACGATGGGTCTGTCGCGCGATGACGCCGGACGTTTCCTGCCGGATTACGTGGACCGTTCGAAGGCGGCGATTTTCAAGGATGATCCGTTCCAGTCGCTCGATCAGCAGGGCGTGGGATTGCTCATGCGCTGGGCGATCGAGAAGGGCCGCACGGCGCGCAAGGGCTTGAAGATCGGCATCTGCGGCGAGCACGGCGGCGAAGCCGAGAGCGTCAAGTTCTGCCACGCGCTGGGCATGGACTATGTGTCATGCTCGCCGTACCGCGTGCCGATCGCGCGACTGGCCGCGGCGCAGGCGGTGATTGGGTAAGCACTACTTGTTGAATTGCACTTTCGCCACAACGCCCGCATGATCGCTTGGCCACAGTCCATCCTGTGTTCGATCCGACGGCCTGTAGCCGACACGCGTCGATGAGACGGGCGAGAGGGCTCCGCGCAGCAGAATGTAGTCAATGCGGCGCGACAGCTCGCTCTTACCGTTCTTCAGGTCGCCGGACTGGCAGCATGTCGGGCCTTCGCTGCCGCCATGATCTGCGGCCGATGCGTCGGAATAACCCGCATCGGTGAATTGGGTGCAGACATCCGATCGGGGCTCCGCGTTCATGTCGCCCATCACGATCACCGGCAGATTCGAGTTGCTGAGCGAATCGATCAGCTGCCGCGCCTGGGCATCGCGCACCGAGTCTGACATCGCTTCCAGATGCGTGCAGACGTACCGGGCCTTCCGGCCGTTGCAGGTGATGTCGGCGGCGATCCAGCCGCGATTGAAAGCCAGATCATCGTTGGCGGGAATCTTGATCGTGAACACCTTGTCGTAGTGCCGCTGGCGCACGTTTGAGACATGCACTTGGCTGGAGCGACGGGTGAGCATGACGAGGTGCTCCTGCCACTTCACCTTGGAAGGACCGCCGCCTCGGAAGGCCGGCGCCTGGAAGTCGATCGTCTCGAGGCTACCGCTCACGTCGTAATGCACGCCCCGATCTTCCAGTCGCTTGAGCAGGATGTCGAGAAAATCGATCGTGTCCTTGTCGCCGCCGATGA
>DATKJG010000071.1:0-2619 GCA_035543215.1 Phycisphaerales bacterium
GGTTCTTGTCGTTGAATGCGCCGATCTGCAGGGTGAAGCCCACGGTGGCCGCCCGCTCTGCGGGGTCCGCCGCCGCCGCGGCGTTGCCGCCAATCACATTGGATGTGCGGACGGCCGAAGCGCCTCCTGTTGACGCGACGGCCGGCTGTGCGGACGGCTGCGCAGTGGAGGCAACGGTTGTGCTCGTCGGCTGGGAATCAAACGTCGCGCTGCTGGCCTCGTTCAGCCAACGCTTGGCGCTCGGCTCATCGCCCGCCTGCCGATACGCCAGGCCGGCATGCCATGCCGCTTGCCTGGCATCCTCGCCTTCGAGCAGTTGTGAGGCTTCCGCAAAGCACGTCGCTGCTTCGCGGGGGCGGCGCTGATCGAGTCGCAACTGCCCGAGCATCGCCTTGGCATTGCCGGCGATCTGCGGATCGCTCGAGACCGACGCCACGCCGAGTTCCTGTTCGGCGGCATCGACATCGCCCGCCTGATACGCGCTCAGGCCCGCGATGTACGCGGCCCGCTCGCGCTGCGTGCCGGTCGCCTTGGCCATGACCGCCGCCGCCTGCTCATGCGCGCCCTTGTACTGCTGCGAGTTGTATTCATCCATCGCGGCGTTCATCGAGCCGCTCTGGCCCTTGGGCGCGCAGCCGTTGAAGCCAAGGATCAGGCCGCACGCGCAGGCCAGGTGCACCATCAGCATCGTCGTCATCCGTGATCGCGTTGTCATGAGACACATCCTTGTGTGAGAGCAACACCCGCCCGCCGCCCGTGCCGAAAAGTTGCTGTACTGTACCGCAAGGCCGGCGAATCCGCGCGTTGGCGGCCGGCCCGGCAATTGTCGGCAGCCTCGAAAGCACTCTTGCCCCCTGTCGTGTCGCCCCTCCGGCCCATCCTCCGCCGCCTGCTGCTGCACCCGCGAACGGTGTGCATGGTCGATGACCAGCGCGCCTGGACATGCATCGAGTTGTACATCGGCGCGCTGCACGTCGCCCGCGCCATCGCACGGGCAAGCGATCGCCCGCACATCGGCCTCATGCTGCCGACCAGCGGCTTGTTCCCCATGGCCCTGCTCGCGACGTGGATGCTCGGCCGCACGGCCGTGCCGCTGAACTACCTGCTCAAGAAGGATGACCTCGAATACGTGATCAACGATGCGGAACTCGACGCGGTCGTCACAGTCAAGCCGATGCTCGAGTTCGTGGGCGGCGACGCCGGCCCGGATGCCGCGCTGCATGCCAACATCAGGACCATCACGCTCGATGAAATGAAGTTCAAGGGCTTCCCGCCGCTGCGGCTGGCCAGGCACATGCGGAACGATGATCTCGCCGTGCTGCTGTACACCTCGGGCACCTCGGGCAGGCCCAAGGGCGTGATGCTCACGGCCGGAAACCTTTCCGCCAACGTCAGACAGTGCGTGGAATGGGTGGGGTTCTCCATCAACGACACGCTGCTGGGCGTGCTGCCGCAGTTTCACTCTTTCGGCCTGACAGTTCTGACGCTGCTGCCGCTGAGCGTCGGCGCCAAGGTTGTATTCACCGCGAGGTTCAACCCGCGCAAGATTCTGAAACTCATGCGCGAGCACCGTCCCACCGCGTTCATCGCCATCCCGTCGATGCTCGCCGCCCTTCTGCACGCCAAGAGCGCCGACGCCGATCATTTCAAGTCGATCAAGTACCTCGTCTCCGGCGGCGAACCGTTGCCTGAAGCCATCTTCCAGGGCTATCGCGAGCGCTTCGGCGCAACGATCAACGAAGGCTACGGCCTGACCGAGACGTCGCCCGTCGCCAACTGGAGCCGGCCTCACGAGTACCGCCACAAGAGCGTGGGCAAGCCAGTGCCGCACATGGACGAGATCATCGTCGATGCCGATGGCCGCCGCCTGCCGGCGAATCAGGACGGCGAGATCCGCATGCGCGGCCCCAACGTGATGAAGGGCTACTACAGACTGCCCGAAGCCACCGCCGCCACGTTCGATGAGCATGGCTATTTCCGCACCGGCGACATGGGCCGCTTCGATGATGAGGGCTTCCTGTACATCACCGGCCGCATCAAGGAAATGCTCATCATCGGCGGCGAGAACGTATTCCCGCGCGAGATTGAAGAGGTTCTGGACAAGCATCCATCGGTCGCAGCGTCGGCGGTCATCGGCGTGATGGATGAATCGCGCGGCGAGGTCGCGGTCGCGTTCGTCGAGTTGAAGGAAGGCGCGGCGTTCGACGAGGTCTCGCTGCGGAAGTTCTGCCGCGAGCATTTGGCGCAGTTCAAGGTGCCGCGCGACATCCGGCACATCGACAAGCTGCCGCGCAATCCGACGGGCAAGATCGTGCGCCGGGAGTTGAAGGGCAGGGTTTGAGCTCTATTCGCTCGCTTTGTCGTTGATTGTGTGAACCCTCTCAGAGTCTGTAATTCCCTGGTTGACGGTCCGTTTTGTTAACAGGAGGTGCGATAGGTCAAGTGTCTCCACGGCGACGCCTCGACCCCATGATCCCACCAAGTACCAAGGCAGCCCATGCACCGGGAGCGGGCACATGTACCACCCACGCCTCGTGCTGGCCTTGAGGATTGAATCCGAATCCAGTGATGGTCATGCCATCTGCCGAGATTCCCGTGGCCTCCTCTAGAGTCCAACCA
>DATKJG010000072.1:0-2806 GCA_035543215.1 Phycisphaerales bacterium
CCTCGAGCGCGAGGTCGTCATCGAAAACGACATCGCCTGGCGCGTCCACACGTTGGTGGATTTCATGTTCCCCGCTCCGCCGCGCATCGTCAGCACGGCGAAGGACGAAGCGACGCGACGTGCAATCGAATCAGTGCTCGCAACCGCCTTCGATGCCAGCGCCGACGGCGAAGGAGCCGCACTCTGGCAGAACGCGGCGCTGCTGGGATCGGTGTACGGCCACGTGGATTTCCTGGTCTCGATGTTGGCTCCTTCTGGGGGGGCCGGGGAGGCCGGGGGGAGCAGCGATGATGGCCCCGCGGGCGCCCTTGCGTCTGAACCTTCTCTCAACGAGACGCTTCATCGCGTCCGCTCTTCGCTGGTGATTGAGACGGTCGAGGCGCCGCGGGCCATCGCGCTGCTCAACGCGCATGACTATCGCGTGTTCGACGCGTACATCCTGCGCTGGGAGCAGCCGACCAACGAGATCGAGCGCGAGAGCATGCTGTCGCGCGTGTCGCGCTTCCTGCGCATCACGCCCACGGATGCCCATCCGTGGGCGTCAGCGAAGGCAGGCGGTCGTCGATCGAGCGTCACCATCACGCAGATCTTCAGCGCCGATCGCGTTCAGCGCTACGAGGACGATCGCCTGGTGTTCGAGCAGGTCAATCGCCTGGGCCGCGTACCGGTGGTGCACGTGCAGAACCTGCCGCAGCCTTTGTGCTGGGAGGGGCTCAGCGATGTCGAGCCGCTGATTCCGCTGCAGGATGAACTCAATACGCGCCTCAGCGACCGGGCCAACCGCGTGACCATGCAGAGTTTCCGCATGTGGCTCGGGAAGGGCATCGAGAACTTCAACGATCGCCCCGTCGGGCCGGGCCAGATGTGGATGACCGAAAACCTCGACGCGTCGATCGAGGCCTTCGGCGGCGACGCCGATTCGCCCAGCGAACGCCAGCACATCGAGGACCTGCGCGAGGCCATGGACAAGGCCTCGGGCGTGACGCCCGCCGCGGCCGGGCACATCAAGGCCAAGGTGGGCAATCTCACCAGCGAGAACGCGCTGCGCATCAGCCTGATGGGAACGCTGGCCAAGACCAAGCGCAAGCGATTGACGTACGGCGCGGGCATCGCGCGCCTGTGTGAACTCATCCTGCACGCGCTCGATGTGCACGGCGTGCATCGCAGCGATCCGACTGATCGAGGCGTCGAGATCGCCTGGAGCGATCCCTTGCCCATCGATGAAACGCGGCGGCTGAACGATGGGCTGCTCAAGGTGCAACTGGGCGTGCCGGCCCAGACGGTGCGGGGTGAACTGGGCTACGCCGCAATCACGTCGTGATGCGCGCGCCATCGACGCCATAACCACAACAACGGAGTTAGCCCATGAACGAGCAAGACACATCCAACACACCGCATGCCGCTGGCGAGCCGGCCGCCGAAACGCCTGTCAGCGCCGCTCCTGTCGGATCAACCAGGCGTCCGGGCCGCGGTGGTGGCGCTCGCACAGGCGCGATGGGCCCGCGCGTGCGCCGCGATGACGAGCCGGCTCCGACGCGCGAGGTCGTCGAGGCCGCGGCCGTCACGGCCCGCACCACCGGCCATCGCTTCGACCTCATGCGCTACCTGCGACTGCGCCGCCGTCGCGATTGATGACCAGCACAGCCCACTGAATCCCGCTGTTCCCTCATTCACCGTAACAAGGAGATTACGACCATGCCGTTTTCCGGGAAAGCCACCTACACCGCCGGCGCGACGCTGCCTGAGATCGCTGAAGACGTCAGCGACATCATCACGCTCGTCTCGCCGTTCGAGACGCCGCTGCTCGATCACCTGGGCGATCCGCAGCGCGAAGCCTCCAGCACCGTGCACGAATGGCTCGAGGATGCGCTGCTGCCCAACTCCGACGCCGTCGATGACGGGTCGCTGAGCAACCCGACCACCTTGACCACGTTCACCGTCGAGAATGGCGACCGCTTCCGTGTGGGCGACCAGATCCGCCTGCGCGGCAAGGGCGAGATCATGCTCGTCACCGGCGTCTCGGGCGACGATCTGACCGTGACGCGCCAGTACGGCGGCACGTCGGCCGTGAGCGTGGTCGACGATGATCCGATCGACATCCTCGGCAACGCCGCGCTGGAGGGCGACGATGCCCCCGCCGCGCGCTTCGCAGCCCGCAGCCGCAAGCAGAACTACACGCAGATCTTCACCTCGTCGATCGAGGTCTCCGGCAGCCAGCTGGCCGCCAGCACCATCGGCGTGGCTGACGAGATGGACTGGCAGAAGCAGGAGCGCCTGCGCGAGCTGCTGCGCGATCTCGAGAACTGTGTGATCAACGGCATCGCACCGGCCGCGACGCAGCAGGGCTCGGCGACGGTCCGCCGCACGATGAACGGCATTATCCCGCTCATCGACACCAACATCTACCAGGTTGGCAGCGGCCCGATTCCCGCCGGCGGCGGCACGGGCGAGGACCTGCTGACCGAGGATGTGCTCAACGCCGCGCTGCGGGCGGTTTGGGGCGGCTCGTCGGGCCGCATCGACACCATCGTGTGCAACGGCTTCCAGAAGCGGCGCATCAACTCGTTCATCGCCTCGAGCCAGCGCTTCAGCATGCGCGACACGGCGTTCAAGCAGATGGTGGACGTGTACGAGAGCGACTTCGGCGTGTGCCGCGTCGTGCTCAGCCGCTGGGCGCCGGCCGACACGATCCTGCTGCTGGACTCCTCGCGCATCGCCGTCATGCCGCTGGGCGGGCGGGCCTTCCACTTCAAGCCGCTGGCGGCCACGGGCGACGCCGAGAGCGGCCAGGTGATCGGCGAGTACA
>DATKJG010000073.1:0-4151 GCA_035543215.1 Phycisphaerales bacterium
CTTCGTGCAGCGCCGCCTCCTCGGATGTGCTGATGCCGCGATTGGCCGCCCTGTCCAGCAGCTCGTGCATGAACTCGACCGGATCGACGCCGCGCTCGAACAGCAGCGACGTGAAGGCGTGCACGGCGATCGCCGTCGGAGAGATCGCTTCGGCATCAACGCCCAATCGGCGCAGCAGCGGCTTGAGTTCATCAAGCGTCGCAAGGTGCGAGCGTTCCACGTTCACGACCACTGGCATGAGCAGGCGCTGCGACTCCAGCGGCTGGCCGTCACTGTGCAGACGAGCCTTGAGTTTCTCGAACATCACGCGCTCGTGCAACGCGTGCTGATCGATGATGACCAGCCCATGCGCATCCTGCGTGACGATGTAACTGGAATGCACCTGCAGCACATCGGCCACCTGCCGCACCATCGGCAGGCTCTCCGGCTCGGCTGGTGATGGATGTGACTGAGTGGTGGCGATCTCCTCACGAAGCGCCTCGGGCGTCTCGGCTGCGAGCGCCTGCTTGACCTCGCTGTACACGAAGCCTCGCTGCACCGGATCGAGCCGGCGGAAGTAATCGACGAACGCTCGGGCCGGATCGGTGGGACTGGCCGGCGATGCCAAGCCCGATGAGAACTCAGGGGATTGAGAAGGAGCCGTTGGCTCGCCCGATCGCAGCGCCGTTGACCACGATTGCAGTGGCTGCTCACCGAGTTGCAGGTGTGGAATCAGATCGGCCTCGCGCAATGTCCGCCGCACGGCGCTGAGCACCGCACCGTGCACCTGCGCCTGGTTGCGGAAACGCACCTCGGCCTTGGCGGGATGCACGTTCACATCCACCTGCCCCGGCGCGACGGTCAGGAACAGCACGATCGTGGGCGAACGCGTCGGATCGATCAGGCCGCGATAGGCCTCCTTGATGGCATGGTTGATGGACCGATCGTTGATGGCGCGGCCGTTGAGGTACAGACGCTGATGCTTCGATGTGCCGCGCGCAATCGCGGGCTTTCCCGCCATGCCCCAGATGAGAACGCCGTGATCATCGCCGCGCACCTCCAGCAACTCGGATTCGATCGATTGGCCGAGCACGGCTAGCACGCGCTCGCGCGGCGACTGCTGCGGCGGCAGTTCGAGTCTGATCCGGTCATCGACCCGCATCGTGAACGCGATCGCAGGATGCGCCAGGGCGATGGCTTCGAGCGTGTCATCAACGCGCATCGCCTCGGTCTGCTCGGTCTTGAGGAACTTCCGCCGTGCGGGCGTGTTGAAGAACAGGTTCCGCACCGTCACAGTCGTGCCGACCGGACCGGCTGCCGGGCGCAGCGGCTGGGCGGTGTCGCCCTCGACCTCGATTAGCCCCCCACTGCTCTGCTGGGCCGTTCGTGAGAGGATCGACAGGCGGCTGACGGATGCGATGGAGGCGAGCGCCTCGCCGCGAAATCCCATGGTGGCGATCGCGTCCAGGTCCTCGGCGACGGCAATCTTGCTGGTGGCGTGCGGCGCGATGGCCAGTGGCAGTTCCTCGATGGCAATGCCGCAGCCGTTGTCGCTGATGCGGATGAGCTCGCGCCCGCCCTGCTCGATCGCGACATCGATGCGCGTGGCCCCGGCGTCGATCGCGTTCTCCACCAGTTCCTTGACGACGCTGGCCGGCCGCTCGATCACCTCGCCCGCAGCGATCTGATTGACGAGCAGCGGTGGCAGACGGCGGATAGGCATGCGAAGAAGTGATCAGAGAAGCATCCGAGTTGGGCGACTATCTTTTCCGCGATGCGCGGCGCGGAGTGGCGACCGGTGCGCGTCCGTCGACGCGCGCCTCGTGATCATGCCCGGATGACGCAGGAGACGACAACGGCGGCGCCGCAACCGTCAGATTCTCCCCGGATGGCGTCTGCTGCAGATCGATCCGCTCGCGCGAAACGATCGGCATCGGCCGTCCAGGGCCAAAGGCGCGGCCGGTCACCTTGAGCACGACCGGCGCCTGGTCGCGCTTGTACTGGGCCCGGTCGATCATCGCCATGGTCTTCCGCACGATCGACGGATCGATGCCCGACTCGGCCATGATCGTTGCCTCGCTCTGCTCCAGTTCGATCCGCCGCTCGATGATCTGGTCAAGCAGGTCGTACGGCGGAAGCGTGTCCTGGTCGGTCTGATTCTCGCGCAACTCGGCGGATGGCGGCTTGTCGATCGAGTTCTGCGGGATCGGCGCGGCCGCGAAGCCGCACTCGCGATAGTTGGTGTTGATCCAGCGCGACAGTTCGTAGATCCTCGTCTTGGTGAGGTCCGCAAGCGGCGCAATGGCTCCGCACATGTCGCCGTAGAGCGTGCTGTACCCGACCGCCATTTCGCTCTTGTTGCTGGTGGCGAGCACCAGCCCGCCGATGTCGTTCGACATCGCCATCAGGATCACCCCGCGCAGGCGAGCCTGGACATTCTCATCGGTCACGCCCGCCGGCGGCGTGCCGAGTCCCTGATTCAACAGGCCTCGAAAACTCTCGTGCAGCTGCGTGATCGACAGTTCGCGCAAGGAACCGAGGCGCAGCCTCTTTGAGAGATCGACGGCGTCGTCGATCGAGCCCGGCGACGAGAATCGCGAAGGCATCATCACGCCATGTACGTGCTCCGGACCGATCGCCGAGGAGGCCAGCACAGCCGCCAGAGCCGAGTCGACTCCGCCCGAGAGCCCCAAAAGCAGATCGCGATGGCCGGTCTTGCGGCAGTAGTCGCGGATGCCGAGGGCCAAGGCATGAAACAGCTCGCGCGGGGCTGCCGCCCAGCGCTCGATCTCGACTTGCGCATGGTGGGCGAGGCCCGCGGATTGGCGTTCGTGCGAACCTGTCGCTGTATCGATCTCAATGACCGCAAGATCGCTCTCAAACCCCTTCAACACGTGCGTGACGCTTCCATTGGGCCCGACAACCACCGACCGGCCATCGAAGATGAGGTCATCGTTCGCGCCGACCTGGTTGACCGCGATCACTGGCACTCGGGCATCGCCCGCGATCTCGGCCAGTTGCCGCAGGTGTTTCTGCCACTTGCCCAGGACATACGGGCTGGCGTTGAGGCTGATGATGCACCGCGCATCCTGTGCGGCAAGTTCCGCAACGGGCTCGATCGGATAGCGCCGCTCGGCAGTGACATCGTTGGCCCGCCACAGATCCTCGCAGATCACGATGCCGCAGCGCACGCCCGCGATGGCCGTGACCAGCGACGTCGCGCCCGGCTCGAAGTAGCGATCCTCATCGAAGACGTCGTAGCCGGGCAGAAGTTGCTTGTCGCAGAGTGCAGCGACCCGGCCGGCATGGCAGACTGAAACGCTGTTGCGCAGCGGCCTCGTGCCGCCAGCACAACGGCGCGGGTGGCCGACGACGACCCACATGTCCCCCGCTTCCCCGGCGATCTGCTGCACCGCGCGCTCGCACGCCTCGACCACGCCCTCGCGCAGCAGCAGGTCGCGCGGCGGATAGCCAATGAGAGCCAGTTCGCTGGTCACCAGAGCCTGCGCACCATCCTTGCGCGCCTGCGCTATGGCCTGAAGCACCAGCGCCAGGTTGCCCGCGACGTCGCCGACAATCGGATTGAGTTGGGCCAGTGCGATGCGCATGGAGCGGCGTGAGCGGTGCTGAGGATTGTACGGACCTCAGGAGGTCTTCGGCTTGGCGCCGCTCGCAGGCAAGGGAGATCGTTGCACATCCGGGGAATCCTCCGGGATGTCGATCGGCTGATCATCAGACATCGGCGCGTGGCGAATGCCATTGAAGTACGCCTGCTGCAGCTTGTGCCACTCGGCCCATTCATCCGACAGCCGCCGCAACCGCTGCACTTCGCAGATCAACTCATGCCGCGTCATATCCTCGGGCTTCTCGCGCGGCATGCGCCGGTGAATGCCCATGCGCTCCAACATCCGGTTCGTCGCTTCCATGCCGATGAAGAGCGTGAAGATGTATCGCGCCAGTTTGAACCCGACGCCGCGCAGCCGGAAGGCACGTGATGTGCGCGCCAGCGCTGCCACGCGCAGGGGCCGCAGCAACGGAATGACGATGATGATCAGGTCCAGCCAGTTTCGCCGCAGGTACTCCCAGCGGTGCTCGGCGACTGTGATCTTGACGAGGAACTCGAGCGTGAAGGCGACCCAGATCAGCGTCAGCCCGCCAATCACGAGCCACCA
>DATKJG010000074.1:0-2138 GCA_035543215.1 Phycisphaerales bacterium
GGTCACCGGTGGAAGAAGGCTCAGCCGCCTGAATCGCAGGAATCGCGCCTCGGTCGCGGGAACCTGCCGCGACGCGAATCGTCGAACGCTCAAGAGGAACCTGCCATGTCTGCCGTCTTCAACCTCATCATCGTCGGCCTGGTGCTGTTGATCGCCTACTGGTGGGCCAACCAGGGCCTGTTCAGCGCGATCCTTCACCTGCTCTGCGTCATTGCCGCCGGCGCGATTGCCCTGGCGATCTGGGAGCCGTTGGTCACCAGGCTGCTGCTGCACAACAGTTTCTTCGACAACTACGCCTGGGGCATTGGCCTGGTCTTGCCGTTCGCGATCATCCTGCTGGCCTTGCGCCTCATCTTCGACAAGGCGATCGGGTCCAACGTCAACGTGCCGCGCTGGGCCAACCTGACGTTCGGCCTGCTCGTGGGCGCGATGTCGGGCATTCTGACCGTCGGCATCTTTGTGCTCGGCGCGGGCTTCATCCACTCGCACCGCGAGATCCTGGGCTTCACCGGCTACGCGCGTTCGGGCCGCAATGCCGAGGTCTCCGAGATCGATTCGATGTGGTTCCCGGTGCATCGGCTCACATCCGATTTCTACTCGATGCTCAGCGTCGGCGCGCTGCGTCCGGACTTTGAAGGCACGCCGATGCAGCAGTACTACCCGGATCTATGGAAGGTCTCGGCCGGGCTGCAGCGCGATTCGTTCGACAAAGGTCGCGGCCGCACTGAACTGGTGCCCAAGGAAGCCAATGTCTCGCGCGTGATCTACTGCGACTCGTGCAATCCCAAGCGCTTCGCCGTGGAGATGACCTTCGAGGCTGGGGCGCGCGACTACGGCGAGCAGTTCACGCTGTCGGCGTCGCAGGTGCGCCTGATCGGCACCGCGCGGGGCATGAGCAAGGCCCGCACCGCATACCCGGACGAGTTCAACCAGTACTCAGGCCACCATCGCTTCGATGACATCTCCCACTACATCTCCAGCGAGCCCGGCCAGCAGCGAGCCAAGGCGGTAATCGAGTTCGATCTCACCCCCCTCAACGGCCAGGTTCCGCGCTTCATTATGGTCAAAGGCACGCGCTTCCGACTGCCCCAGCAGGGCCAGCAGGGATGGGAAAACCTCGAGTCGGGCGCTTATCGACAGGCTCTTGGTTCAAGTGCTGCCGGCCCGATGAGCATCGTCGAGATCGCGCCTAACGGCATTGACATCACGTCTGCCGTCAAGCAGGCGCGCGACATCCGGCCCATCCAGATCTCCATCAACCAGCTGCCCGCGGGCATCAAGACCATCAAGGTCGAAGATCGCAACTGGATCAGCGGCGGCGACGGCGAGTTCCCGACGGTCAGCCCCGAGCGGCCCGGCCGCGGCCTGGCCATCGACGGCATCCTCCAGCCGCCCGGCACCCAGATCGTCCAGGTCGATGTCAGCCGCTCCAGCGCCGCCAGTATCTACAAGGATCAACTGCTGCTCACCGCAGGCACCGGCGACCATGACGTCATGCTGGTCGACAGCAAGGGCCGGCCCTATCTGCCAGTTGGATTCATGTGGACGCAGCCCAACGGCAAGACGCGCATCCGCGTGAGTTTTGAGCAGGCGCTGTCGAAGATGTCAATCCTGCCGCAACTGCCCACCAGCGATACGCACAAGTTGAAGCTGCTCTTCGCGGTGACCAACGGCTCGACGCTTGCCGGCCTGAAACTGGGCGATGCGGTCGTCGGCACGTGCAACGTGCTGGTCGATGATCCTGAGGTCCTCAAGCAGCAACGGCCGCAGGGCGGCGGCGGCGAGGGCGTCGGCGGCTGACGATCGCTCAGGCCTTGAGAAGCCGCTCGACATAGTGAATGTCGAAGTCTGCGTCGATGAACGCCTGCGTGTCCATCAATCGACGGTGCAGCGGAATCGTCGTCTTCAGCGGGGCGATGCGGAACTCATCCAGCGCGCCGCGCATCTTCGCGATGGCCTCGGTGCGGTCCCGGCCGTGCACGATCAGCTTGCCGATCATGGAATCATAATTCGGCGGGATGCGGTAGCCGGCTCTCACGTGCGAATCGACGCGCACGCCCGGCCCGCCCGGCGGCGCGAACGTCTCGACCAGCCCGGCCTGGGGCATGAAGTTTCGCGCCGGGTCTTCGGCGTTGATG
>DATKJG010000075.1:0-5215 GCA_035543215.1 Phycisphaerales bacterium
GAATTCCTCCTCGGGCACCTCGCCATTGGTGGACAGCAATCGCTCCGATTCCAGGAAGAACACGGGATCGTCACCGCGGATCGCTGCCTTGAGCAGTCCCTTGGCGTCGTACGGATCGAACGGGATCGCCATCTTCAGTCCGGGCACGTTCGAATACAGGCCTTCGACGCACCATGAGTGGGTGGAACCAAGCTGCCCTCCCGCGCCGTCGTTGCCGCGGAAGACGATCGGGCAGCCGAACTGCCCGCCCGACATGTACAGCATCTTCGGCGCGTTGTTAAGAATCGGATCGGCCGCGACGAGGCTGAATGACCAACTCATGAACTCAACGATCGGGCGCAGACCCATCATCGCCGCGCCGATCGCCATGCCGGCGAAACCGGATTCGGAGATGGGCGTGTCGATGATTCGGCGCGGGCCGAACTCCTCCAGCATGCCCTTGCTGACCTTGTACGCGCCGTTGTACTGCGCGACTTCCTCGCCGATGAGGAAGACGCGCGGGTCGGCCCGCATTTCCTCGCTCATCGCTTCGCGGAGCGCATCACGAAATTCGATCTCTCGGGTGGCCATGGGTCTTCAGGCGTTGTCCTTCAGCATCTGCGGCGGCTCGGTGCCGGCGTACGGCCCCCACTGCTCCACGTACACGTCCTTGTATAACTCGCTGATCGGCGGCTCAGGGGAGGCATCGGCCCATTCCACCGCGGCGCGAATCTCGTCCTTCACCTCGCGCATCAGTGCCTCGTAGTCGTCCTTGGACCAGCCGCGATCATTGGTCATGTGCTCCGCCAGCCGCTCGATCGGATCCTGCGTTTCGTACTGTTCCTCCTCCTCGCGCGTCCGGTACTTGCGCGGGTCGGACATCGAGTGGCCCTTGTAGCGATAGGTGCGGATGTCCACGAACGCGGGCCGACTCGACTCGCGGCACTTGTCGGCGACGGCCTTCATGCCTTCATACACCTTGATCACGTCCATGCCTTCGATGACGGCGCTATCGATGCCGTACGCGACTGCCTTGGCGCTGATGTCGTGGCCCATGGTCGTCCCGCGCGAGATCGATGTGCCCATCGAGTAGCCGTTATTCTCGACGCAGAAGATCACCGGCAGGTCAAACAGGCCCGCAAGGTTCATCGCCTCGTGGAGCGCGCCCTGGTTGAGGGCGCCGTCGCCGAGGAAGCACAGCGTCACCTTCGATGACTTGCCCTTGTTGATCACCTCATCGGTGTACTTGGTGGCGAAGGCGAGCCCCGCGCCGAGCGGCGTCTGTGCTCCGACGATGCCGTGCCCGCCGTAGAGATGATGCGTCTTGTCGAACATGTGCATCGACCCGCCCTTGCCCTTGGCACAGCCGCCGATCTTGCCGAACATCTCCGCCATGCAGTATTTCGGATGCATGCCGCGCGCCAGCGCATGGCCGTGATCGCGGTAGGCGGTGACGATGGGATCATCGGGCTTGACCGCCGCCGTGCAGCCGACGGCGACCGCCTCCTGGCCGATGTACACGTGGCAGAAGCCGCCGATCTTCTTGTTCTGGTACGCCTGCATGCAGCGCACCTCGAACTCGCGGATCAGCAGCATGTCGCGCAGCCACGAACGCAGGGTCCGGGTATCGATGGCGCGAGGCTCAGGTTTGTTCTGCTTTCCGGTCCCGCCAGGTCGATTGGGCTGCGGGGAAGTGAGTTTCTCGGTCAAGTATGCCATTCGCTGTTCGATTGGAAGCCCGCATTCTAGGGCGGGCAGGCGTGGAGGGAAGACTTCATCGGCCAATGACGGCGTCATGCTGAGGAGATTATCGGCCATGCCCGCAGGCTTTCCCGCTGTCGCGCCGACGGCAGGCTTGCAACGCCGCAAGAAAACTGCATGCGAATTGAACGACTTTCTGCAGGGCGTGAATTACTGTTTTCGTGTCTCTGACGACGCGCGCTCGATTCGCCGGTGATCGTGCTGGCGGCAGAGCGTCGATACATCGAACCGGAAGAACATCATCAGGGTTTCGCCTTGGCGACGCTTCAATCAAATCATCTTCATCGGGAGACCAGCGAGTCCCGCGCATGGACGACGCTCGTCGAATTGCTTTCCACCCGAGCCGCACTCCAGGCGAATCAGACTGCCTTCATCTTCCACAACGACGGCGAGAGCGATGAGGAACGTCTGACCTACGCCGAACTCGACCGCAGTGCGCGACAGATCGCGGTCGAACTGCAACGACGCTGCCAGACGGGCGATCGAGTCCTGCTGCTTTATCAGCCGGGCCTGGATTTCATCCGTGGATTCTTCGGATGCCTTTACGCGGGCATGATCGCCGTGCCGGCGTTCCCGCCGAGTTCAGCCCGCAACGAGCGCGCAACCGGCCGGCTGGATGCAATCGTCAATTGCGCTGCGCCCGCCGCGATCTTGACGGCCTCGCGCACGCTTGAACTCGTTACGAGCACCGTCTCGGGCATCGGGCACACGATCTGCACCGATTCACTGGCAGCAGGCTCGGAGACTCAGTGGCGCGCGCCGGACCTGCATTCGAGCACGGTTGCCTGCCTGCAGTTCACCTCGGGTTCGACCTCCACTCCCAAGGGCGTGGTGCTCTCGCACGGCAATCTGCTGCACAATTCCACGACGATCGCTGAGGCTTTCGAACACTGCGAACGCAGCGTTGGCTGCAACTGGCTGCCGCCGTACCACGACATGGGATTGATTGGCGGCATCCTGCAACCGTTGTTCGTGGGCTTCCCGCACGTGATGATGTCGCCGGCGTCGTTCCTGCAGAAGCCCCTGCGCTGGCTGGCAGCGATCTCCCGATACAAGGCAACCACCTGCGGCGCACCGGATTTCGCGTACGACCTGTGCGTCAAGAACATTCGCACGGAGGACGCGACGACTCTGGACCTGAGCAGCTGGGACCTCGCCTTCTGCGGGGCGGAACCGATTCGCAGCCGCACGCTGCAGCGCTTCGCCGAGACCTTCAAGCCCTGCGGATTCCGGCTCGAGGCGTTCTATCCCTGCTACGGCCTGGCAGAGGCAACGCTGATGGTGACCGGTGGCAGCAAGGCTGCAGGGCCGATCATGCGCAATACGGCCGCTGATGCCTTGCGCGACAACCGCCTGAGCACGCCCGACGGCAGCCTTGCGCGAACACACACTCTCGTGGGCTGCGGGCGCGCTCGCTCCGATCATCGCGTTGTGATCGTCGATCCGAATACGCGCCGCGAACTTCCCGAGGAGTGCATCGGTGAAATCTGGGTGGCGGGTGGCGGCGTCGCCCAAGGTTACTGGAAGCAGCCTGAACTCAGCCTCGAAACCTTCGGCGCAACGCTCGCGCATGGCGACGGCGTGCGATACCTTCGGACCGGCGACTTGGGGTGCCTCAGCGGCGGCGAACTCCTCGTCACCGGCCGCATCAAGGACCTCGTCATCGTGCGCGGTGTCAAACACTATCCGCACGACATCGAACAGACCGTTCAGTCAAGCCACCCCGCCCTGGAAGGGTGCGTCGGGGCCGCCTTCGCCATCGACGAGGACGCCCAGGAGCGACTCGTGATCGCGCACGAGGTGCAGCGGGCCCAGCGCAAGACGCCTCCCGATGAGATCATCGGCGCCATCCGCCAGCACATAGGCGAACACCATCACGTGCAGCCGCATGCGATCGTGCTTCTCAAGCCCGGTCAGATTCGGCGCACCTCCAGCGGCAAGATCCAGCGCATGGCCTGCCGTGCCGCGTACCTCAACGGGGAATTCGAGACCCTGGCGGCGTGGACAGCCGGTGATGGCGCACTCAAGCACGAACGGCCGGTCGAGAAGGCGGATGCACCGGCCATTGATCCGCGCACGCAAGCGCTCGAGCGCTGGCTGCAGGAGCAACTGGCTCAGGCTGTCAACCTTAGAGCCGAGCAGATTGATCCAACCGAGCCGTTCGCGCGCTACGGCCTCGACTCAGCCAACGCCGTGAGCCTTGCCGGGGCGGTCTCGGAGAGAGTCGGCCAGGACCTGCCCGCGACGCTGTTCTGGGATTACCCGACGATTCGATCACTCGCCGACGTCCTCGTGAAGGAGCATGGCGTCGGCCAACTCACGGCATCCGCCGCATGACTACACACACCGCCGCCAATCTCACAGCCAGCAAGCCAGGCGCGGCCGCGCCACCGCACGCGCTGGGCAAGGCGGTGTACAACCCGTTCCTGCCGGAGTTTCGTCAGAATCCGCATCCATTTCTCCGCCGCTTGCGCGAGGACGATCCGGTTCATTACTCGTCGATCATGGGGGTGTGGCTGCTGACGCGCTACGCCGATGCCGTGTCGGCGATGAAGGATCATCAGCACTTCAGTGCCAGCACGCGGCACTGGAAGGACCATGAACGCTTCTTCTACCGGCAGGATCTCGGTCCGAACAGTCCGCTGTCGGACGTCTACAACCGATGGATGCTGCAGCTCGATCCGCCCGATCACACGCGCCTGCGAGCCCTGCTGAACAAGGCGTTCACGCCGCGCGTCGTGGACGCGATGGCGCCGAGCATTCAGGGCGTCGTGGATGAACTGCTCGATCGAGTGGAGTCGCGCGGCTCGATGGACTACATCGCCGACTTCGCGTATCCGCTGCCGGTCATGGTGATCTGCGATCTGATGGGCATCCCGCGCGAGGATCAGGGAAAGATCGAGGCATGGTGCCGCGACCTGCTGCCGTCTTTCGCGGCGGCGGTCTCGCGCGCCACGGTCGCTGACACCAACAAGTCGCTCGCCGAGTTTCGCGACTACTTTCGCGACCTGACCAACAAGCGGCGCAAGGACCCGAAGAACGATCTGCTCAGCGGCCTGATCGCGGCCCGCGACCAGGGCGACAAACTCTCCGACGATGAACTGTTCGCGACCTGCATCCTGCTGGCCTTCGCCGGCCACGCCAGCGCCGTGCAGGCAACGGTCAACACGCTTGTGCTGCTGCTGCGGTATCCCGATGAACTGGCAAAACTGCGCCGCGATCCGTCGCTGATCGAATCGACGGTCGAGGAATCGCTGCGCTTCGAAAGCCCCCTGCAGATCATCTTTCGAACCACGACGCAGGAGACGCCGATCGGGGGCAAGCTCATTCCCGCGAACCAGATGGTGTTCGTCTCGCTGGTGGCGGCCAATCGCGATCCTGCCCAGTTCTCCGAGCCCGACCGCTTCGACATCACGCGCAAGGACAACAAACACGTCGCCTTCGGTTTCAACATTCACTACTGCGCCGGCGCTCC
>DATKJG010000076.1:0-6308 GCA_035543215.1 Phycisphaerales bacterium
CGAAGCGATGGGCTACCGGATGGTGATCTGGCCGGTGTCCGCGCTACGCGCGGCGAACAAGGCGCAGGAGCGGGTGTTCGCGGCGCTGAAGCGCGACGGCGGCACGCAGAATATGCTCGATCAGATGCAGACGCGCCAGGAACTCTACGATCTGCTGGGCTACCAGCCGGGCGTGCAATGGAACTTCCCGCGCAACCGGTGAGTTTCGCGATTGCAATGATCGATGCCGACGTTCGTTGCATGATCATGCGCAACGCTGATGATGCGCGACCAACCGATGAAACCCTGCTCGGCTGGTTCCTGCACGAGCGCGATGTGGCGTGCCCTCGCTGCGGCTACAACATCCGCAATCTCACACATGCCTTCTGCCCGGAATGCCGCGAGGAACTCGCACTTACCGTACGCACGCGCGGTTTGCGGCTGGGCTGGTTCCTGCTCGCCCTGGCGCCGCTGGCGTACGCCGGCATCATTGCGCCGATCATGCTTGCGGACCTGATCTACGAGACGCGCGTGCTCGACCGCATCGTCACCTGGCCATGGTGGGCGGCGGCGGGAGTCGGCTTCGCGTGTGGGGCAACGTCGTTGGCGCTGCTTCGTCGGCGCGAGCATTTCCTTCGCCGGACGGTCCCCCTGCAGCGCCGCCTCGCCATGGCTTCCTGGTTTGCACTCGCGCTGCTGTTCGCGGTCCTGCTGGCGCTGACTGTCTAGCGCTTCGGTCGGCCGGCCGCGTGCGCTGGACGATTCGCCACAAGCGCGCGATGATCACACCGTGAGCGAGCAGCCGGCCGAAGGCGACAACGTGCGGGCTCTAGAGTCGGAGCGACTGCTGCTGCAGTATCTGCACGAGCGCGATGTGCAGTGCCCGCGCTGCGGCTACAACCTGCGCAACCTCACGCAACCGGTATGCCCGGAGTGCCGCGAGCCGCTGGCCCTGAAGGTGGGCGTGCAGCGCCTGGCGCTGGCGCCGCTGCTGGTGGCGCTCGCGCCCGGCGGCTTCTGCGCGGTTGCGGTGGGCATCTTCATCGTCATGTCGGCGATCTTCGGCCCGCCATCGATGACGCGCGACGCCGAGGTGTGGTTGACGATGGCGTTCATAGCGGTCAGCGCCGCCGTCGCCATCGTACTGGCGTGCACCAACCGGTGGTTCATGCGGCTCAATACCTCCACACAGATCGGGATGGCGGCAGTCATCTGGGTCGTGCACATCGGCGTGTTTGCGTACATCGTCAGCCATATGTGAAATCCGCGGCAGGTTCTGGACGCAGCCGCCGGCGCGCTCGATGATGCACCTGTCGTGACCGATGAAGACCGTCATTCTGCCGATGCAGAGCGCCTGTTCACCGAGTTCGTCGCGCATCGCGATGTGCAGTGCCCGCGCTGCGACTACAGCCTGCGCAACGCGATGCATCCACGATGCCCGGAATGCGGCGAACCGCTGCGACTGGCGATCTCGACCGAAGGCCCGATCATGGGCGCGCTGCTGACGACGGTCGCGCCCGGCCTTGGATGCGGGATCTGCTCGCTCATTTTCGCGGCGCTGATCGTTGTACATCCCGGCGCGCCTGGGCCGATCGTCATCGCCACGTTCCTGATGTTCCTCTCCGGAATCGCGGCCTTGGTGATCGTGTCGCGGCGGCGGGCCTTCATGCGCCAGTCGCGCGAGCACCAGAGAGTCTGGGCCATCGTCTCGATCGCGATCCACACCATCCTGTTCCTGATTCTGCTGCTGTCATTCGACTGAGATCGCCGCCAAGCGCGGTACAGTGCGAGCGTGTCCAGCCTCGTTCCGGAAAAGGTCGCGCAGGCCGTCCGCATCCTCGATGAACGTGACATCGACTGCTGGCTCACCTTCGTGCGCGAGACGACCGAGACCGGCGATCCGATCCTGCCCATCATCCTCGGCCAGCCCGTGACCTGGCAGAGCGCGTTCGTGCTGACGCGCAAGGGCGACGCCATCGCGATCGTCGGCAAGTTCGAGGACGAAGCGGTGAAGGCGACCGGCGGCTGGAAGCAGGTGCTGCCGTACGTGCAGTCGATTCGCAGCCCACTGATCACCACGCTCAAGCGGCTTGATCCGAAGCAGATCGCGATCAACTACTCGATCGACGATGTGAAGGCCGACGGCCTGTCGCACGGCATGATGCTCTTGCTGCGGGAGTATCTCAAGGATTCGCCATACGTCGAGCGCCTGGTCAGCGCCGATCGCATCGTCCGCGCTCTGCGCAGCCGCAAGACGCCGGGTGAGATCGAGCGCATTCGCCGCGCGATCGCGACAACCGATGAGATCTTCAACGCTGTCGCGAAGTTCGCGAAGCCCGGAGTGAGCGAGAAAGCAGTCTCCGATTTCATGCACACGGAGGTCGAGCGGCGGAAGATCAGCACATCATGGGAGTACGCCATGTGCCCGATCGTCACGACCGGGCCGAAGTCGATGGTCGGCCACGGCCTGCCGTCGAGCGAGTTGAAGATCGAAGGCGGCTGCATCTTCCACCTCGATTTCGGCGTGCGGCAGAATGAATATTGCTCCGACATTCAGCGAAGCTGGTACGTGCGGCCACCCAATTCCGGCGAGACGAAAGCGCCCGATGATGTGCAGAAGGCTTTCGACACGGTTCGCCGCGCGATTCAATCGGCGTTCGACGGCCTCAAGCCCGGCGTGGAGTGCTGGACGATCGACGCCATCGCGCGCAAGGTCGTCGTCGATGCAGGCTATCCCGAGTACCAGCATGCCACCGGCCATACCGTCGGCCGCGCTGCTCACGATGGCGGCGGCGTGCTTGGCCCGAAATGGGAGCGCTACGGCAAGACGCCGACGTATCTCGTCGAAGCCGGCAACGTGTTCACGCTCGAACTCGGCATCGATATCCCCAACCGAGGCTACCTTGGCTTGGAGGAGATGGCGCTGGTGACCAGTGGCGGGACCGGCGCGCAGTGGCTGACCACGCCGCAGACGAGCCTTCTATTGCTGTGAAGGCGCGCGCGATCGGGCCCGATCGATTTCATGATCGTGACGTCCAGCAGCGACATCGACACGTTCATGCCAGTGGCCCATGGCCCCAGCGCGAAGCAGTTGAGCACGAACAGCGGCCGATCCCGGTAGGTCAGAGCGTAGCCATGCTGCAGCAGCCGCTTGACTGACGCCCGCTCGCCCGGGCCGCGCACCCAGTTGTTGGGCGTGCCGCTGGAGCCCGACGACTCATCGATCACCACGCCGCGCGGCGGGATGCGGCACCGCGCCGCCAGGCCGTCATGCGTGCGATCTTCGGGCCGCCGGCTGTAGCGGAACCACTGCGAGATCTCCCGGCGATAGCGGCGGACATTCAGATCACGGAAGAGCGCTTCGACGTTGGCTTCGAGAATCTCGTGAATGCGAGGCTGATCGTCGATGGACTGAAAGTCCTGCCCACGGCTCGGCCCGACGAAGCCAATCCAAACAGTTGCGCCGCTACTGCGGCTTCTGCGCGAGATCGATGTCCGGCTTGCCCGTGGTCTTCCGCCATTCGATGAGCAGTTCGCGCCAGCGCCGGGCGGTCTCGGCGCTCGGAGCAAACTGGTCCTTGGGATAGATGGCCTTCAGGTCCTCCGCATGCGTATGCCGCACCCATTCCAGCGCGGGCTTGAAGCACTCGTTCATCGAGGGGGTGATCGGCATCGGCTGGTACAGCACCGCCGTGACCATGCCGTCGGCATTGAAGTCGTAGGCGACGAAGGCGCGCCAGCCGGGAAACTCGACCAGCCGCGCGAAATCGCTGATCTCGTGCGAGATGACTAGAACGCTTCGGCCTGACATCGATGATCGTTCGATGGTGTGAGCCGCGTGCATTTCGCGATCCCACTCGCGCCAGCCGCCTTCGCTCAGCAGGATGCCTTCCCCTGTCTTCTCGCCGAACCACATGCGGGCATCGGGCGCGAAGAACGCATCGATGCGTGAGCGGTCATCCGATTTCAGCGACTCGATGAACGCTTCCAAGCGCGGCCGCAGCGGCTTCCCCAGTGCATCCGGATCCGGCTCGCGCGATGCGCCCGCAATGCGATGGTTGAACCATGCCAGCAGCATGTCATCGGCGTCAAGCCAGCCCTGCTTGGCGATGACCTTGCCGTTGGTATCGACCAGGAGCGCGACATTCGGCCCGCTGCCCAGCGCCTTCCACGCGATGTTCTCCATGCTGTCGACGTACATCGGTGCGACCCCTGCGAGCCGCTCGTGCAGATCGCGCGCCAGGGCCAGGCGTTCCTCCAGCGTCTTCGGCTGCGGCTTGAGGATGCCCTCCCGCTGGTTCTGTGGCGTGACCCATTCGCCCTGATCCGGCCGGTAAGGCGACGCATCGCCTTTGGGGTGGGCTTCGATGGTGTACAACAGGATGACGTTCACATCCTTGCCGAGCACATCCATGGCCGACTTGAGCCTTGGGCACTCTCGCCGCGCGATGGGGCAGGTGAGCGACGCGGTGACGATGAGCGCGGGTTTGTCCTTCCACACCGTGGCGAGGTCGACCTTGTCGCCATCGAGCGTGTGCACCTCGAGGCTGTTGACGACGTCGCCGACGCGCACGCCCTGCTGCTCGAAGTCCGGACCGCGTGCCGGGCCCGGCGGGGTGTCACGTCGCGGCGATTGAGACGATCGCGGCGTCGCCAACGCAGCCGCCGAATCGAGCGTCACCAGGGGCCAGAGCAGCGCCAGCACGAAGGCTGCAGTCGCTGCACGATTCCAGGCGAGCCGAGGCATGTGTCGCTCCTGTGTGAAGGCTGCGCAAAGCCCGAACGCCCCGGCGGCAGGCGATGTCGATCAGCCGCAGCCGCAGTGCCTTCGTGCCCGCTACCATATCCGTTTCCGCTCGGAACGCCTCCAATCTGCTGCGATTCTGGTTCTGCGCCGCCGCATCCCGGCCTTCTCGACCTTTCCATGACCACCACCTCCGCATCGACCACCGCCGAAGCCAAGCCCGGCTCCGCCGCAAGCACTGCAAAGGCGCCCGACACGCGCGGCCTCGCCGGGCAGACCGTCGGCGACACCACCATCTGTGCCGTCACGCAGACGCAACTGATCTATCGCGGCTACGAGATCGCCGACCTCGCCGCCAACGCCACGTTCGAGGAAGTCGCGTTCCTGCTGCTGGTCGGCCACAAGCCGACGCCTGCCGATTTGAAGGTATTCGCGGATGAACTCGCCTCGATGCGCGATGTCGATCAGAAGGTGCTGGATGAAGTCGCGCGCATCGCCAAGATCAAGCCCGAAGTGCATCCGATGTCGATCTTGCGCAGCGGCGTGTCGCTGCTTTCGCACACCGATCCAGAAGTCGAGGACAACTCGCCCGCAGCCGAACTGCGCAAGTCCAAGCGACTGCTGGCGAAGATTCCCACCATCATCGGCTACGGCCAGATGAGCCGCGACGGAAAAACACCCGTCAAGCCCGATCCGAAACTCAATCATCCCGCCAGCCTGCTGTGGCTGATGAGCGGCGTCAAGCCCAGCGACATCGCTGCCAAGGTGATGGATGTGTCGCTGATCCTGTACGCCGAACACGATTTCAACGCCAGCACGTTCGCCTGCCGCTGCATCGCCTCGACCGAGAGCGACATGCACTCATCGGTGTGCGGCGGCATCGGCGCGCTCAAGGGCCCGCTGCACGGCGGCGCGAATGAGATGGCCATGGAGATGCTCAAGGACATCGACAAGGACATTGCCGCCAGCGGCGGCAAGATCACGGTCGATGAATGGATGAAGAAGGCCTTCGCCGACAAGCGCAAACTCATGGGCTTCGGCCACCGCGTGTACAAGAACGGCGATCACCGCGCGGGCATCCTGCGCGACTGGGGCCTGAAGTTCTGCGCCCAGGTGAAGCCCGAGGCGAAGAAGTGGTTCGACCTTGGCGACAAGGTGCAGGCGATCATGCTCAAGGACAAGAACATCCACCCCAACGTGGATTTTCCCTGCGGCATGACGTACTTCGCGATGGGCATTCCCGTGCCGCAATACACGCCGATCTTCGTGGCCAGCAGAATCACCGGCTGGTGCGCCCACATCATGGAGCAGCACAAGGACAACCGCATCATCCGCCCGCTGGCGAATTATGTCGGGCCGGCGCTGACGAAGTGGAAGAGTTGATCGCCTCCGCGCTCGACAAGAACAACGCAATGATCTCGACGCCCACGGATTGCATCCGTGGGCGCTGTCGTTGCGGCGCCAGTGAGTGCGGCGCCCGGTGAATGGGCGCCCGATCTCCACGCCATCGAATGCTATCTTGGGGCACGCCATGCGCTCCCTCCTTACGATCGCCGTGCTGGTCAGCGGCCTGCTTGCGACAGCA
>DATKJG010000077.1:0-3863 GCA_035543215.1 Phycisphaerales bacterium
CCTGCTGTCGCAGGGGGCTCGGTTCCGGCGGGACTTCCCATCACATCCAGCACCAGCTGCTCGCGTTCCACAGCCCGCATAGCGGCGAGCCACTTGTCGTTGCGATCGAGGCCCAGGCCGAAGCGCTTGACCTCCATCGATCGAATGGCCTTCTGCAGCGCTTCCTTGAACGTGCGGCCGATACTCATCGCCTCACCCACACTCTTCATCTGCGTGGTCAGCGTCTCATCGGCCTCGGGGAACTTCTCGAACGTCCAGCGCGGCATCTTCACCACCACGTAATCAATCGACGGCTCGAAGCAGGCCGACGTCGTCCCCGTGATGTCGTTGCCCAGTTCATCCAGCGTGTATCCGATAGCGAGTTTCGCGGCGATCTTGGCGATCGGGAATCCCGTCGCCTTGCTCGCCAGGGCCGACGAGCGTGAGACGCGCGGGTTCATCTCCACCACGAACATCTCGCCTGAGACAGGATTGACCGCGAACTGCACATTCGCCCCGCCGGTCTCAACGCCCACAGCGCGGAGAATATCGAAGGACGCATCGCGCATGCGCTGATATTCCTTGTCGGTCAGCGTCATGATGGGGGCGACAGTGATCGAGTCGCCGGTGTGCACGCCCATGGCGTCGATGTTCTCGATGCCGCAGACGACGATGCAGTTGTCGGCCTTGTCGCGTATGACCTCGAGTTCGTATTCCTTCCAGCCCAGGGCGCTCTCATCGATCTGCACCTGGCCGATCATCGAGGCGTCGAGGCCCTTGCGCACGATCTCCTCGAACTCGGTCTTGTTGTAGGCGATGCCCGAACCCGTGCCGCCGAGGGTGAATGCGGCACGGATGATCGCCGGCAGGCCGATCTCGGCGACAAATGCGTTGGCATCTTCCAGCGTCGTCACGGTCTTGGCCCGGGCCTGCTTCAGACCGACCGATTCGACGACATGACGGAACGCTTCTCGATCTTCGGCCTTTGAGATTGCTTCGCGGCTGGCACCGATCATCTCGATGCCGAACTCGCGGAGCGTGCCGTTGTCGTGCAGGGCGCAGGCGCAGTTGAGCGCGGTCTGGCCGCCCAGCGTGGGCAGGAGGGCATCGATGGGCGTGCCGAGTTCCTTCTCCCGGAGGATGATCTTGCGGACGGCCTCGGGGGTGATTGGTTCGATGTAGGTGCGATCCGAGAACGCCGGATCGGTCATGATCGTCGCGGGATTGCTGTTGACCAGCACCACGCGGTAGCCCTCCTCGCGCAGGGCCTTGCACGCCTGCGTGCCCGAATAGTCAAATTCGCATCCCTGGCCGATGACGATCGGGCCTGAACCAATGATGAGGATGGTGTGGATGTCGGAACGTCGGGGCATCGGCTGTCATGCGTGCCGCATCACGCTTCAGTGAGTGGGCGCGCAAAATCCGTATGAGGATATCGGAATCGATCTCCCAACTCAAACGCCTGAACGGCTGCGTCGGCTCCGGGCTGCATGACAGCGCGCCGTCGGCGTCGTGCCGGACGCATGCTCGCTTGCTCCCGGCGAGGAAAAGGGTCGCGGTCGCGGGCGTCGATTGCAGCTGCGCTGCCGCCTGGTATATGCTTCGCGGCCGAATTCCGAGCTGTGATCGCCGTTCATCGACCTGTGCACAAGCCGCCGCCGCGGCTTTCGCTGTTTGAGAGAGATAACATTTTCGGGCCTTGCCACACACATCGTCCGAACGACTAGGATCCTAAGTTAGTGATCGCTTCTTTATGACCTGGCCCTGGATCATCCTCTTGGCGGTGGCGCTGTGGCTGATCCTTGCGGGAACGGTGTACGCGATCATCATCCCCTGGCTGGCCAACGCGCCCGGCGAGTCGCCGGTCACCGGGCTGATCTGGCGCGTCGTGCGCCTCTACGCCTTGGTCGTGCACCGCGTGCGGTTCGAGGGATTCGAGGAGTTTCGCCGCATCCCGCATCCGGGACCGCTGATCGTCGTGTCCAATCACACCGGCGCGGTCGATCCGCTGCTCATTCAGGCCGCCTGTCGCTTCCCCATTCGATGGATGATGGCCAGCGAGATGATGAGTTCGCGCATGGACTGGCTGTGGCGGCAGCAGCGGCTGATCCCGGTCGATCGCGATGGCCGCGATGCGGGCCCCGCCCGCGAAGCCATCCGACACGTGCAGTCGGGCGGGATCATCGGGATCTTCCCGGAAGGACGCATCGTCAATCCGCCGGAGCAGATTCGCCCGTTCTACATGGGAGTCGGCCTGATCGTGGCGCGGGCCCAGGCGCCGGTGCTCCTGGTATGGATCAGCGGCACACCCAAGACCAACCGCACGATGGAATCGCTGACGGGTTTCAGCGAGGCGCGCGTCAAGTTCGTGGACCTGATCGACTTCCAGGACGAGCGCGATGGGCACGTCATCACCGCGGAGCTGCGGCGCCGCCTGGCTGAAATCAGCCGCTGGCCCATCAACGATCAGAAGATGCCCCCGCACGTCAAGCCGGCACTCGAGTGGTGACCAGCCCGCCGCAAGCGACGCGGCTGCATTACACTCCGCTGCATGATCAGCCGAATCGAAGGCGTGCTGGCGGAACTGATTGATGGTCGCGCGATGCTCGCCTGCGCCGGCGGCATCACCTACGAACTGCTCGTCCCCGGCTTCGATCAGCAGCGGCTCGCGGTGTGCATTGGACAGAACGTCACGTTCCACACGCTGCACTACCTGGAGGCTCAGGGCCCGACCGGGCCGTTCATTCCGCGGCTGATCGGATTCGCCGCACCGGAAGATCGCGCGTTCTTCGAACTGTTCACGACCGTCAAGGGAATGGGCAATCGCAAGGCGTTGCGAGCCCTGCAACTTCCCTGCGGCGCGGTGGCGGGCGCGATCGCGGAGAAGGATGTCGATCTGCTCAAGAGCCTGCCCGAGATCGGCAAGCGCACGGCGGAAACCATCGTCGCCGAACTCTCCGGCAAGGTGGACCGATTCGTCGAACTCAAGCCTTCGAATGCGATCAGACACGCCGGACCGGACGGGCAAGGCGATGTGCGCAGTGAACTGATCCGCGATGCCGTCGCTGTGCTTGTGCAACTGGGCGAGCCCAAACTCATCGCGCGGCAACTGGTCGATCGCGCGCTGGCGGCCGATCGCACGCTGTCCACGCCTGATCAACTCATGGCCGCGGCCCTGCGGCTCAAGCAACTCACGTGATCGGCGATGCCGTCGTTTGTCACTCACCTTGAAGGCGCGATCGACGGCACGCGACTGCCCGCGCGCACACTGCAGACCGTGCACGAAGGCCGTCCGATCTGGGTGCGCTATGACCTTGAAGCCGTGAAGCGGGCTGCGCGGCGCGATGAACTGCAATCGCGCGAGCCCACGATGTGGCGCTACCGCGAACTGCTTCCGGTGGAGCGAGGTGAAGACATCGTGTCGCTGGGCGAGACCATGACGCCCTTGCTGCGCTGCGATCGTCTCGCGAAATCTCTGGGATTCACCGGCGAACTGATCATCAAGGATGAATCGCGCCTGCCCACCGGCTCGTTCAAGTCGCGCGGCATGACGATGGCGGTGTCGATGGCGAAGTCGCTGGGCGTCATGCGCGTCGCCGCGCCCACAGCGGGCAATGCCGGCGGCGCGATTGCAGCGTATGCAGCCAATGCCGGCATGGAGTGCTTCATCTTCATGCCTGAAGACACGCCCGTCGTCAACCAGCGCGAAGCCGCGCTCTTCGGCGCGAAGGCATTCCTCGTCAACGGCCTGATCAGCGACTGCGGCCGTCTGGTGCGCGAAGGCACGGCCGCGGGCATGAATTGGTTCGACATGTCCACGCTGCGCGAGCCGTATCGCATCGAAGGGAAGAAGACGATGGGGATCGAGCTCGCCGAGCAGCTCG
>DATKJG010000078.1:0-14935 GCA_035543215.1 Phycisphaerales bacterium
AGGCTTGGCTGAGTTCGGGCCAGTTCCATCATCAGCGCGTTGATGCTCGTCGCTCCCTGCGAGGCGCCGGTGATCAGAAGCATGGGCACATCGGGGTCAAGACCCAGTCGCACTCGGCATTCGCGAGCGTTTGCGGGCGCCAAGGCCCGACGCCGGATCGGCATCCCGATCACCTGCGAGGCGAAGCCCGGCAGCATCGGCAATTCGATCGCGCTCACGACCGTGGCGCATGATCGAGCCATCCAGCGGTTGGCCTTGCCGGGCGGGGCATCCAGATTCACAAGCAAGCCGGGCACGGCAATCGATTTCGCTGCCTTCACGACGGGCGCGGCGACGAAGCCGCCCAGAGCGATGATGCGCGTCGCACGTTCCCGCCGCATGATTTCGCGCGCCTGGTGCACGCTGGCGCGAAAAGTCTGCACGAAGCGCAGCATTCGCATCGGGCGCCGTGATGGCGGCATCGCCGGCAGCGCAACGTGATGCACGCCTGCTTCGCCCAGCATCGTGGCATCGATCTCGCGATTCGAGCAGAGAAAGATCGACCGCGCCTGCGGATCGATCTCGCGCAGCCGTTCATCGATCGCCAGGCCGGGACTCAGATGTCCTCCCGAGCCCCCGCCGGCAAAGATGATGGTTGGAGGCGCACTCGACATTCAACGGCCAGCATTCAGTGCCGCGGTGATCCAGTCAACCGCGCTCCTGCGAGTGATCACGAGGCCGCGAGCAAATGCTCTCGCTCGAGGCTTGGTTGATCGCTGACCGCTGATTGCGGAACGCTGTCGTCCGCTTCGCGCTCCATCGACACGAGCAGGCCGATGCAGAATGCCGTGAGCACCCAGCCGGTCCCACCAGAGGAGAGCAGCGGCAGTGCGATGCCCTTGGTCGGGGCCGAGCCCGTCACGACAGCGATATTGATCATCGCCTGCAGGCCTACGCAAAGCAGCACACCCAGTCCCAGCAGGCGCTGGAAGGGATGCTGCACGCGCCGCAGGATCGTGAAGCCGCATAGCAGCAGCAGGGCGTACAGCGCGATGATGACGGCGGCGCCGATCACACCAAGTTCCTCGCAGATGATCGCGAAGATGAAGTCGGTCGTGTCCTCCGGCAGGTATCCGAACTTCTGGATGCTGTTGCCGAGCCCACGGCCGGCGAGCCCGCCGCTGGAGATGGCGCCCATCGACTGCAGGATGTGGTAGCCGATGCCCTGAGGATCGGCGTAGGGATCGAGAAAGGCCTTGATGCGGTTGAGGCGGTAATCGCTCGTCAGGACTGCGTACACGACACCGACCAGGCCGAAGGGCAGCAGCACCGCCGCATGCCAAAGGCGGCAGCCGGCGGCCAGCAGCACGCACAGACTTACCGCGCCGATGAGCACGGCTGTGCCCAGATCCTCGCTGGCGATCAGCGCGCACACCACGAGCGTGAGCATCATCGGCGGCACGAAGCCGGCGAAGAACTGGTGCATCACCGGCGCTCGGCGAGCCGCAAACCACGCCAGCGCGATCACCATGCCCCACTTGGCCACCTCGCTCGGCTGAAAGCCGACAGCACCAATGTGGATCCATCGCTGCGCGCCGTTGACCTCTTTGCCGACGCTCGGCAGGTGCACCAGCACCAGCAGGCCGATCATTCCCAGAACCAGCCAGGGCATCGGCGAGCGAATGCCCATCGGGCGATAGAGCGTGCGATCCACCGGCAGGCGCGACCCGATGAACATGAACACCATCGCGAGCGCCGCCAGTTGGGTGGTGCGGCCAAGGAGAACGTCCTGGAGCACGACTGCGCGGTCCTGTCCGACTGTCAGACCGGCAGAGGTCACCATCACCACGCCGAAGGCGAGCAGCGTCAGCGAGATCAGCACAAGGCCGTGGCCGGCACGAAGCATCGGGCCTATATCGGCAGGTGAGGCGGCACGGCTTGCAGGCTGAGAAACCCACAGCAGATGCGGCTGCGGGGCGGCATCATTGCGCAGTTCATGCCGACTGTGCGCCACCCTTCAACTTGCTCCACACAGACGGATTGATCAGGAAGGGCGCTCGAACGCGCCAAGGCTCACGATGGGCTCGCCGGTGTGACTCGGAAGAATGACCGGCGAGGTCTGAGCCCAGTCGCGCGATGCATTGGAGGCGCAGCCTCCGGCCACAAGCATGCCGAGAACCAGCGCCGTGGCAGCCACGATGGTGCAAACAGGGGCGGTCAACTTCTGGGTTGATCGAGACTTCAACGCATCCTCCAACGTGCTTGGCTCGCCATCCCTGGCAGACAAGGCCGCCCTCGCGACCCGGTCGCTTGATGGTACCCGACGATCGGCTTGCCATGCGGGCGAAGCCCACAAGTTTTTGCGGCATGGCCCGACTGGCCAACCGTGATTGCTACGATCAATGCCTACCTCGAGTTCTGTCGGGCGGGGAATCTTCTGAATAATGAAGGACCTTCCGCTTTCAATTGCCATTCATGATGATCCGACACGCGCCGGCGGGTTGGGATTCCTCGGGTCTGCGCCCGCTGAGTCGCGCGAATCAGCAAACGAACGGACCGGCGGCACGGACCGGATACAGGCGGATGGAGCCAGTCGAACGGTCTATCTCGAGACGTTTGGCTGCCAGATGAACGAACTGGACAGCGAACTGGTGCGGGGCCATCTGGCCGCGCTGGGCTATCGCTTCGTGCCGCACGCCGAAGGCGCCGACGTCGTTCTGTACAACACCTGTTCAGTGCGCGAGCAGGCCGAGCAGAAGGTCTGGAGCCGCCTGGGCATCATGGGCAAGCGCAAGCAGGCCGGTGCTGCCGGCACGGCGGAATCCGGCTGGTCGAGCGGCTTCGTTCTGGGCGTCATCGGCTGCATGGCGGAGCGCGAAGGCCCGACGATGATGCGGCGCTTCCCGCAGGTCGATCTGATGTGCGGCCCCGGCGAACTCGACAAGTTGCCGATGCTGATCGACAACGCCTGCAGGACCAGGGCCCTTGTTTCGCTGGAGCGGGCCGAGGCGCGCGCGGCGAGCATCGCACTGCAGGGCAACAACCATCGACGGTCATCGACTCTGGCGGCTGCCTCCGACAACCTCGAGATGCTTGATCTCTCGCGGGCCTTCGATCCGGATCGAGCCGAGCATGCCGGCCGTTCCGCGTACGTGCGCATCACGCGCGGCTGCAACAAGTTCTGCACCTATTGCGTGGTGCCATTCACGCGCGGGGCTGAGGTGCATCGGCCGCCGCAGGCGATCATCGACGAATGCCGCAGACTCGCCAATGCGGGCGTGATCGAAATCACCCTGCTGGGTCAGACCGTCAATCACTATCACTACGTGCATGGGGCCGCCGTGGGCGCCGATGGGATGGAATTGCCGCAAATCGGTGGCAGAGCGAACGGCCAGCGTTCAGCAGTCAGCGCTCAACGGTCCACGAGTTTCGCTGATCTGCTGCGACGCATTCACGATGAGGTTCCGACGATCGAGCGTCTTCGCTTCGTGACGAGTTACCCGCGCGATTTCGGCGACGATGTACTGGCGGTCATGCGCGATTCGCCGCGCATCTGCCGCTACTTGCACGTGCCGGCGCAATCGGGTTCGAACCGCATCCTCAGAATGATGAACCGCGGCTACAGCGTCCAGGAGTACCTGGATTTCATCGAGCGGGCCCGGGCGTTCCTGCCGGATGTGTGCATCGCGGGCGACTTCATCGTCGGCTTCCCGACCGAGACGGACGACGATTTTGCGCAGACGTGCGAGTTGCTGGAGCGAGTGCGCCTCCAGAACAGCTTCATCTTCAAATACTCGCCGCGGCCGGGCACGACGGCGATCGAGCGATTTGAGGACGATGTGCCCGATGATGTGAAGCGCCGGCGCAACAACGCACTGCTGGCGCTGCAGGGGCGCATCAGCGCCGAGGTGCATCGCGAGTGGGAAGGCCGGGAGGTCGACGTGTTCGTTGAGCGCATCAGCCGCACGAGCGGGTCGTCGGATCGCCGAACGTCGCGGGCTCCACACGGCGTCGAGCTGCGCTGGGAACGGAAGGGCACGGCGAGATCGATGCGCGCATCTCATGCCTCTGCGGAAGTGCAGGAGGTGCAGTTGTCCGGCCGCACTTCGGGTGATCTGATCGTGGTCTTCTCGTCGACCGATCAGAATCCTGAAGGCTTGGTCGGTCGAATCGTGCGAGCCCGCGTTGTCGGGTCAGCGCCGTTGATCCTTCGAGGCGAAGTTATCCACAAGTAATCTGGGGGATTTGAGGGCGCCTTGGCTCGTCCAGAGCCGCGTTTTTGATGCAAAGGAGGCTGGTTGCCGCTCAAGAGATGAGCGAACTCCTCCGGGTTGCGTTTACAAGATCGGGTGAGGTTCCGACTTCAGTGTGATTCGGCCGCAGCCTGTCATTGTCCGTTGAGGGAAGCATGTTCTGCGGTCTGGCGTTGATTTACCCATCTTCAAATCTTCGTTTTCCGGAGAGGTAGGCCCTTGACTCCCATGGCGGCTGCGGTATCTTCGACGTTGGAAGTAAGGGGTAAGCGAGCGGCATTCGTGCACGCATCGTTCAATCTGGCAGTCCTCTAGAGACTCAAAGAAGAAAGGTCCATCAATGAAAGTGAAAACTTTGTCAGCCTTGGCAGGCGTCGCTACGGCGATGATCCTGTCAAGCGCCGCAAACGCGGCGTTCACGGGCATCTCGTTTACCTCGGCACCTCACGCGGTGCTCGTTGGTGACCCGGGTGGTGGCGGCGCCCAGCTCATCACGACCTATCAGATCTTCGCCAACTTCAGCAACGCCGGCGACACCCTGACGTCGGTGTACGGCAACCCGGCGGCCACCCCCGGCACCCCGCTGTCCATCGAGCCTCGCAACGCCCTCGACACTGGTCCCGGCGGCAGCTTCTTCAACAACAGCTTCGGCGGCAACTCCGGCCCGAACGCGGCTCTCTTTGGCGTGTCGCCATCGCTGGCTTGGGACACCTATGTCTCCATCGGCTTTGAGCCCGGCGATGCCGGCTCGGATCCCACGCAGTTCAGCCCCGGCTTCCCGGCCGCGCTGTTCACCACGGGCGTTACCAACCAGACCAACATGTCTTGGTTCAACCCGGTCATCACTGCCGGCCTCAACCAGGGCACGCACATCCTCATCGGCCAGTTCAGCGTTGCTGCGGGCAACAACGTTCGCGGCACCTTTGGTCTGACCTTCCGTCCGTCTGGCGCCACCGCCGACACCTTCGTGCAGAACGTGACCTTCAACACGCTGGTCCCGGCTCCGGGCGCGCTCGCCCTGCTTGGCCTGGCTGGCGTCGTTGGCAGCCGTCGTCGTCGCGCCTGATCCTTCAGTTTCGCGACTGCACGCTGACATAGTTCTCAACGCTGCCGCTGGAATCTCCAGCGGCAGCGTTCTTTTTGCGCCATCGCGCCTCGGGGCCTGCCGCACATTTACAGAGGCTCTGACGACTGGAGCGCAGCCCCGCGGAGATACCGCCGTATCGTCAGGTAGGACGGTGCACGCTCGTCAACCAGGCGCCGTTCCATCGGGTTTCCTGGGACAAGGAGCGAACAATGCGCAATCTGACGACGTGGATCGGTGCCGTGACGGCTTCCGCCGCTTTCGCTCCGTCCGCTTGGGCGGTCTACACCGGCATCTCAGCCCACCTGCACGCGACGGTGCCGATTGGCGGCCAGTCCTACGACGTCTACCGGCTCTACGCCAACTTCGACGATCCCGGCGATCGGTTGGTGGCAGTGTTCGGCAGCCCCATGCTCGGGCCGATGACTCTGCAGACACGGAACTCCAACGACACGGCCCCCGGCAGCGCGTTCTACAACTCGCCGCTCGATCGGATCACGGCTCCTTCAGCCGCGGTGATAGGCCTCGATCCCAACGAGCAGTGGGACACTTTCGTGACCATTGGGGTCTCGGTCACAGATCAGTCGCCATACGGCGACATGACCTACCTCACACCCGGGTTTACGGGAATCTCCGGCACGAGCACGACGTACACCAACGGCGGCTGGTACACCGTGCCGACATTCGATCACGACACGAATCCGTCGACCCCGGACATCCCGCCGCCGCAGACTCTGGCGGGCTGGACCGGTGACGGCGACAGCGCGCTGCGCGTGCTGATCATGCAGCTTACGGTGCGGGCCGGCGAGAACATCCGCGGGACGATCAACATCGACCTCTTTCCTCCCATGGGCCAAGGCGGCGGTTTCCCGGTCATTCACCAGCCGTTCCAGACCTTCAACACGTATGTCGCTCCGGGCCCTTCGGTTCTCGCGCTGCTGGCAGTCGCGTGTGTGCGCGGCCAGCGCCGGCGACGGTGACCTCGCTTCGCCCGATCAGCCCTTGACCATGTCCTCGTTCGTGGGATAGCGCTTGAGCGCGGCCAGCAACTGGTCGATCTGCTGCGGGGGTTTCATGCTCATCAGCCTTCGCCGCAGGGCCGTCACGGTCTTGAGTTCCTGCTCGCTCATGAGCAGGTGCTCCTTGCGCGTGCCCGAGGCGGCGAGGTTGATCGCCGGGAAGATCCGCTGCTCGGAGATGGAGCGATCGAGGATCAACTCCATGTTGCCGGTGCCCTTGAACTCTTCGAAGATGATCTGATCGGCCCGCGAGCCGGTATCCACCAGGCATGAACCGATGATGGTCAGCGAGCCGCCCTCCTCGGCCTTGCGCGCGGCGCCGAAAAGTTGCTTGGGCACTTCCAGCGCGCGGCTGTCGAGGCCGCCAGACATGGTTCGGCCGCCCGAACCGTAGCGCCTCGAGTTGTTGAACGCCCGGCCCAGGCGCGTGATGCTGTCGAGCAGCACCACGACGTCCTTGCCCGCTTCGAGCATGCGCCTGGCGCGCTCGATGGCGAGGATGCCCAGCGACAAATGCCGCTCGACATCCTGATCGTTGTTCGACGCCAGCACGTGCGCGGGCACGTTGCGCTTGAAGTCGGTGACTTCTTCGGGCCGCTCATCGATGAGCAGCGCAACGAGTTCGACTTCGGGATGATTGCGCTTGATGCCGAAAGCGATGTTCTGAAGGAGGATGGTCTTGCCCGCCTTGGGCGGCGCGACGATCAGGCCGCGCGTGCCGTAGCCGATCGGACAGAACAGATCGATCAGCCGGCAGGCAGGCGGGCAACCCGGGTATTCGAGCGTCATGCGAGGCTGGGGATCGAGCGGAGTGAGATCCTCAAAGCGCTTGCGCTGCGCAAACTGCTCGATTGCCACGCCTTCGATGGCCTTGATGCGCTCGACGATCGGCCGGGCCGGCTTGGGCTTGCTGCGGCCGCGGCGACGGCGCGGGCGACGCAAGTGCACTTCCGCTGTGATCTTCTGCCCTTGCCGCAGGGGGTGGGCCTCGCCCATCTCGAAAGGCACGAATGGGTCGTCGTAGGATTCCACCAGGCCGTTGTCGAACTGGCGTATGCGGCCGTCCATGCCATTGCCCGGCCATTCGAGGATGCCTGTAGCCTCGTACGGCGGAGGGGGCTGCTGAGGCTGGCGCTGCTGCGTCGTCGCTTCAGGGGCGATCGGAGGCGATGCGGCGACTACCTCGCCGTTCAAGGCGGTTTCGGTGTGACCAGCGGGCGCAGGCAAAGCGGACGCCGGGGGGGGCTGGCTGGTGGCAGGCACGAAGTCTGATTGCCTCTCTGGAGTGTGCACGGGGGCGAATGCCCGCGACGGGAACTGGGAAGGCTGCAAGCCCCAGCGGCCCAGCCGGTGGCACGTACGTGCCGCATTGGCTGGCGAAGGGGGTTGATCAGCCTGGCTTCACCGCGAGCATGGACGATCAGCCGACGGATCGTCAGAGCCGGAGGTGAATTGAGAACAGGAACGTTTCAACGGAGCCGGGCGGCCGCGGATATCCCCACAGGGAGCCCCCAGCGGCCCGCTCGCTCACCCACAAGTAGAGCAGGGCTGGAGGGGAATGTCAAGGTGCACACCCAGACGACTCAAGAGCCCTGAACGAGCCAGATTTGCGGGCATGTTCCCATTCAATGATCGAGACTCATCGTCATCGCTCGCGCAACTTCGGCAGCGAGGCGAGCGTTGCTGAGGAGCAGCGCGATGTTCGACTCAAGCGACTTGTTCTCTGTGAGGCGAGCGATCTCGCTGAGCAGGAAGGGCGTGCGCATGGCACCGATTACGCCGCGCTTCTTCGCCTCGCGCTCGGCGGCCTCCACCGCCAGAGCCATCTCGACCGCATCGACCGCAAACTCGGCCGGCACGGGATTGGCCAGCAGCACGCCCGTCGACCCTCGCAATGCTCTCCAATGATTCGCGCAGACCTGTGCGACTTCGCGCGCATCGTCCACCTTCAGACGCATGCGCAAGTCGGTCGTTCCCAGCGACTGAAACTGCGGGAACAGATGTGTGCGATAGCCCAGCACCGGCACGTTGAGGGCTTCAAGCGTCTCAAGCGTGGCGGGGAGATCGAGGATCGACTTGCCGCCCGAGCAGACGACACACACCGGCGTTGACGCCAAGGCGCGGAGATCAGCCGAGACATCGGGGCATCTCTGCCAATTGCGATGCACGCCGCCGATGCCGCCGGTGGCGAACACGCGGATCGGATGCTGCACAGCCGCGAGCGCTGCAAGCGTGCCGCTGACGGTCGTGCCCGCGGTCGAACCTGATTGCGCCAGTGCGTGCGCAAGGTCGGTGATCGAGGCCTTGCCCGCATGGGCATCGAGGGCCAGGGCTTCGAGTTCAGCTGCGGTCAGGCCGATGCGGAGCTGGCCTTTGACAATGGCAATGGTGGCCGGGATCGCGGCACCGGCACGAACCGCGCGCTCCATCGCCCGCGCGAGTTCGAGGTTGACCGGTTCGTTTCGACGCCAGCCCTCGATGTTCAATCTCGACGACAGCACAACTGTCTCGCGCGGCAGTCCGGCGGTGATCACCGCGCTTTCCAGCGCGACAACCGGCCGGCCTTCCTGCAGCGCGCTTTGAACCTCGTCGTGAATGACGATCATCGCGCAGGAAGATACACGAAAGCCCCGCAGCTCCTGTCGAACTCATTCAGCGTCGCTTGGTGCGCATCCGGCCACCGAGCGTCTTGGCGGGCCGCGCTGAGGGCACAAGGCCGCCGGGGAACTTCGAGGCATCGACGGTGGCGGCGGCGATGGGCGGCGGCGTTGCAGCCATGCCGCGGCTGGGCTCGTTACGAGCGCGCTCCAGACGCTGGACATCGCGCTCGCGGCGAATGCGAATCTCCTCTGGAATCGGCCCCGGCACGAAATCCTCGAACTCCTTGCGCGGAATCTCGACGTTGGTCAGCATCTCGATTGCCGTCAGCAACTCGCCCTGCTCGGGCGTGACGAACGCCCAGGCGATGCCCTTGCGCCCGGCCCGTGCCGTGCGCCCGATGCGGTGCACGTACACGTCGGGGTCCTCGGGCAGGTCGTAGTTGATCACGTGGCTGATGTCATCGACATCGAGCCCGCGGGCGGCAAGATCGCTCGCCACCAGCACGCTCAATTGCCCCGTGCGCAGTTTCTCCATGACCTTGTTGCGCGCGCCTTGATACATGTCGCCGTGCATGGCGTGGGCCTCGATGCCGTGGCGGTTGAGGAATTCAGTCAGCGCATCAACGGTCGTCTTCATGCGGCAGAAGATCAGCGTCAGCGCCGGCTCCTCGTGCGTGAGCAGATGCACCAGCAGGCGGTTCTTGTCCCAGAGTTGCACGCTGAAGTAGAACTGCTCGACCTGCGACACCGTCAGGCTCTTGCTCTCCTTGAGTTCCAGGCGCTGCGGGTCTTTCATGTACTGCCGCGCGAGGCGCTCGATCTCGTCGGAAATGGTGGCTGAGACGAAGATCGTCTGATGCGAGTGCCGCATCGTGCCCAAGATCTTGCGAATGTCGTCGCGGAAGCCGATGTCGAGCATGCGATCGACCTCATCCAGCACGGCGACCTTGACGTGGTCGTAGGGCAGCAGGCCCCGGCTGTGCATGTCCATGATGCGGCCGGGCGTGCCCACGATGATGTGCGGGTTCTTCTTGAGTTTGGCGATCTGCTGATTCATCTTCTGCCCGCCGTAGACGGGCACGATGTGCAGACCGGTGAAACGGCCGAGTTCGCGGAATTCGTGGGTGACCTGAATCGCCAGTTCGCGCGTCGGCACAAGGACCAGTCCGGAGAAGGGCTGATCAGCGTGAATCAGGTGCAGCATCGGCAGGCCGAACGCGGCGGTCTTGCCCGTGCCGGTCTTGGATTGGCCCAACACATCGCGACCCGACAGCGAGAGCGGGATGATCTGCGCCTGCACGTGCGTGGGATGCACGAAGCCGTGCTTGCTGATGGCTTCGATGATGGGCGGCGAAAGGCCGAGATCGGCGAATGACTTTGTGGTATCGAAGATGTCGTTCATGCGGCTGGCGATGCGAAGCGTCAAACTGGCGCGGTGGAGAACCTGACGAATGGCGGTGAGGGAAACTCGATGTCGCGCCGCCCGAAAGGAGCCCGATCTCGCCTGCCTCATGATGACGGCGGCGCATGCGCGCCGCATCATCGATCCAACGCCGCGCCGTTCGTGCTGCGCGTGTTGGACATCATGGTAGGATCGCGATCGTGCCGATACAACCCGCGCAGATTGCACCTCAACGAACGGACTTGCCGAGGGAGCCTTGGAGCCTGCGCGACGTGAGCGTCTTGGAGATCAATCTCACCGACCTCGAGCACAACATGCGGGTGTTGCGCCGCATTGTCGGGCCCGAGTGCCACCTGTGCCCGATTGTCAAAGCCGACGCCTACGGTCTGGGCGCCGCCCGCATCGGCAAGCGTCTGGCCTTCGCCGGGGCTGACATGCTCGCGGTGTACACGCCCGAGCAGGCCGGCGAACTGATGAAGACCGCGGTGGGGTGCCGCATCCTCGTGCTCATGCCCGTGCGCGAGATCGCGCGGGTGGATGAGATCTACCGCGGCCTGATCGCTGACAAGGTGCACCTGACCGTGCACGATCTCGATCACACAGGCGACCTGATCGCCATTACCGAGCGTTACGGCCTCACCATCAACCTGCACCTTGAGGTCGATACGGGCATGAGCCGGGGCGGCTGCTCGGTGACCGAGGCGCCGGTAGTGCTGGAGAAGATCGCCTCATGCAGGCGGCTGAAGCTCGCGGGAATCTTCACGCACTTCGCGACGGCCGAGAGCGACATCGAATTCACCAACCAGCAATTGGCGGCATTCGAGAAACTCTTGCGTGAGCAGGCGGCGCACATTCCCAAGGACTGTCGCGTGCATGCCGCCAACACCTTCGCAGCGCTGCGCGGCAAGCGCTTCCACAAGACGATGGTGCGCATCGGCCTGGGCTGGGCGGGGTACGGCTCGGAGTGGATGAAGGGCGAGATGATCGGCGATGCACACCAACTGCGACCGATCCTGGCGTGGAAGAGCCGCATCGTTCAGATCAAGACGATCGAGAGTGGCGTGGCGGTTGGGTATGGCTCGCGCTGGAAAGCGCGGCGACACACGACGCTTGGGCTGGTACCCGTGGGGTATGCCGACGGCTATCCGACGACGCTGGGCACCAGCAACGAGCGCGCGGGTGCGCCGTGCGCATCGGTCGCTGTGTTCGACAATGCTTCGTCGGGCTCATCGGATGAGCATGGCCGACTGATCGGCTACGCGCCGGTTGTCGGCGCCGTCAACATGGATCAGATCTCGATCGACCTGACCGATGTCCTGGCGAAGCGCGGCGACAACAGCAGCGGCGCAGCGAGCGCACTGGTGGGGGGGATCGTCGAGGTGATCTCGCCGAATCCCAAGGCGCCGAATCACTTGCCGACGCTCGCGTCGCTGGCGGGAACGATCCCGCATGAGCTGCTGACGCGCCTGAATCAGCGCATCCCGCGGCGGTACGTTGCGCCGGTGACCGCCGTGGAGCATGTGCCGCATCTGCAGCCAAAACGCAGGGAAAGCGCTGCCGTCCATTAGTCCGGGAGCTGCCGAAGCAGTCCGATTGTTGACCCACCCGGGGGGCCGGGGGCTAATGGCAGCACATGCCCCGCGCACCCGCGTTCAAGATCGACGCTCTTGCCGACCTGCTGCGGCAACTTGAGTACGCGCCGCCCGAGACGCGCAAGCGGCAGATGGACGCGGCGGAGCGCCTTGCCGGCGACATCGAGCCAGATCTCGCCTATCCGCGCGAGTTCGTAATCTATCGCATCACCGGCTACCGCCAGGAGTTCGATGAACTTGTCACATTCGCGGGCGCTGCACTGCGCACCGATCTGTGCAATCTGGTCCAGCGACTGAGCGATTCGCTGGATCTGCCTCCCATGCGCGGCGGGAAGGCGGCGCTGGCGCTGGACGAGGTGTCCAGGCGCCTGAGTGTCTCGGCCAAGACAATTCAGCGCTACCGGCGCGAAGGCTTGGTGTGTCACGTCGTCGTGCACTCCGAGGGCAGGAAGCAACTTGCGTGCTACGAGGATGCGCTCGAACGCTTCGCCGCCGTGCGGCCCGGACACCTGCAGAAGGCGTCGCGCTTCACGCGAATCAGCCGCGAGACCGAGGCGCTGATCATCGAGGAAGCCAGGTGGCTGCGTGAGGCCCGGCCCATCTCGCTCTCGTCCGCCGCCCGGATCATCGCCCGCAAGCACGGCCGAGCCCATGAGACGATCCGCCAGATGCTGCGGCGGCACGATGAGTCTGCACCGGCGGGCGAGGCGATTTTCGCGGGCGAGCGAGGCCCGCTGTCGCCGCGCGAGATCGCAGTTCTGCTCCGCGCCTGGCAGCGCGGCGTCGAACTGGGCCCGATGGCCAGGCGATTCGGCCGTTCGCGCGCAGCCATCGTGCGCGCCGTCAATCGCCGCCGCGCCGAACTGCTTCGCGGCCTGAATGTCCAATTCCTCGACATGCCCACGTTTGCACTGGAGGGCGCCGACAGCGTGATTCTTTCGGCGCCGGAGTTGCGCACCGATCTGCTGGCGCTGCCTCCGCATGATGAAGCGCTGGCACTGCTGGAGTGGGCCGGGCTCGCGGAGGCGCCCGCCGAGCGTGTCGAGGTTGCAATGCTCGCCGGCTGGAACTTCCTGAAGCGCCGCGCCGCTGCTGGCATCAACTGCCTCGCACAGGGCGAGAATCCCACGAGCGAGGCTCTCGACGCCATCGAGACTGACCTGCGTTGGGCGACACGCCTGCACAGGCGGCTGGCTCTGCTGGCGTTCCCGTCAGCGCTTCGGCGCATCGAGATCAATCTCGGCCGAAGCCTGACAACCCAGCCCGCGGAACAGATCGCCGGCATGATCCGGCTGTCGGCGCTGGTCATTCGCGAGGCCCTCGAAGGCATCGATCCCAGCAGAGGTCATCGACTCGATCGCATCGTGGCGTTCGCGGTCGAACGCACGCTCGCACAGCGCGAGCCGGCAAGTACAGCGGCGGCCAAGGCGGCGGCACGGCACGCTTCGGGCGCGGCGATACCGCTTCGCGGCGCGTTCGATCGGCTCGACGAATGGGATGGGTGGCTTGATCCCTGGCGCCAAGTGCGAGATCGATCCGCGACACTCCCGGAGACCTCGCGCCAATTGCTGATCCGGCGATTCGGATGGGATGGCAAGCCGCCTCAGACCATGCTCGCGCTGGCGCGCGAACTCCATCGCAACGAGCCGGCGACTGTGCGGGCGCTGCAGAAGGCGATCCGCGAGTTGCGCGCGGCGGTGCGAATCACCCCTCCCTGATTCGGTCGGCCGCCCAACCCAGAATCCAGAATCCGAAATCCAGAATCGAACCGCTCAGCGCTTGGAGAACTGGAACCGGCGGCGGGCGCCTGACTGGCCGTACTTCTTGCGCTCGACCTTGCGGCTGTCGCGCGTCAGGAAGCCGTTCTCGCGCAGGATCGGTTCGAGGTTCTGATCGTACTTGTTGAGGGCGCGCCCAAGCCCAAGAATGATCGCGCCGGCCTGGCCGGTGAAGCCGCCGCCATGCGCGTTGACGACCACATCCACCGAGCCCTTGGTGTTGGTCTTCTCCAGCACGTTCATGATGTCGTTGCGATCGCGTTCTTCCGTGAAGAACTTGACCATCTCGCGCTCGTTGACGATGAACTTGCCATCGCCGGGACGGATGCGCACACGGGCCACGGCGGTCTTGCGGCGGCCGGTGCCCCACCACCAGTTGCCCTTTGAAGGGGGAGTGCGAACAGAAGGCTGAGAAGCGGCGGGAGCGGTGGCGGTGGTATCGGACATGAGCGGGAAACTCTCGTTCGTGGGCGCCTGTGCTGATTCGATTGAGTCAGCGGCGGCGCGTCTCTGGGGAACTGTGGCGTGCGCACGGGCAGAGCCCGGGACTAATGGCAATCGATACTCAGATTTCCAACTTCTCCGCGTTCTGCGGAATGTGCGGATGCTCAGCGCCGGCATACACGCGCAACTTGCGGGCCATGGCCTTACCCAGGCGATTCTTGGGCAGCATGCGCGTCACGGCATGCTCGACCAGGCGCGTCGGGTGCTTCTTCATCACTGTCTCATACGACTCGACCTTGCGGCCGCCGGGGTAGTAGACGAAGTTGGCCAGCTCCTTCTGCTGCATTTTCTTGCCGGTGAGTTTGACCTTGGCGGCGTTGGTGACGATCACGTAGTCGCCGGTGTCGACGTGCGGCGTGTACTGCGGGCGATGCTTGCCCATGAGGATCGACGCGATCTCGGTCGCAATGCGGCCGAGGACGCGGCCCTCGGCATCCACATGATGCCAGCGGGGCTTGACGTCGGTCTTCTTGAGCATCGTGGTCTGGCGAGGCATGGCAGGAACTTTCTGATGACGTGTTCGGCTGTCGGCAGCGCAGCCGCGGGTGGCAACCCGCAGCCCGAAATCCCATTTGGCGAGGTCGAAAACCCCGCTCCAGGCGGCACGGGGCGAACCGAGGAAGATAGCAGGAAGCCCCCCCGGAAGTCAAACAAACGGCCTGTGACATGCTCCACGATGAACAAGGGTTTGCGGGCGGATGCTTGGGATGCCGATGATTCCAGC
>DATKJG010000079.1:0-5008 GCA_035543215.1 Phycisphaerales bacterium
AAACGCCGAGAAGCATAAACGCATACATCGGGCGCGCCGGTAATTCCCCCATGTCGGTCGCTTCATGCGCTTATGCCTTTCTGCGTTCATGCTTTTATCCAGTGCCACAGCGCGCTGGCGCAGCCCAGGAACGTGAAGAAACTCATGCTGTCGGTGATCATCGTCAGGAAGATGGACGATCCGTGGGCCGGGTCGTGGCCACGCTTCCTCATCAGCAGCGGCATGGCCGCGCCGGCGAAGCAGCCCACCGACAGCGCGATCGACATCGAGATCGCCGCGACGATGCCCAGTTCCCAACTGGCGTCGGAGACGCGCAGCATGCCCAGGAGGGCCAGCACGACGCCGATGATCGATCCCGCCATGAAGCCGTTGATCGCGCCGACGCCCGCCTCGCGCAGAAGGAGCGGGCCGATCCGGCCGGTGCGCACCTCGTCCATCACGATGCCGCGCAGCGTCACCGCCAGGGCCTGCTGTCCGGCGTTGCCCGCCTGGTTGGCGATGATCGGCATCAGCACCGCGAGAATCGCCAGTTCGTCGATCAGGCCTTCGAAATGCAGGACGACCATCGCCGCCAGCATCGATGTGAACAGGTTGACCACGAGCCAGGGGAAGCGGCCGCGGAACTTGTCGCGCACGCTGGAGTACACCGCCTCGCCCGCGCCGGCGCCGACGGTCCGCTGCACGTCCTCGGTCTGCTCGCGCTGGATGATGTCGATGACATCATCGACGGTGATCACGCCGATGAGCCGCCGGGCCGCATCCACCACCGGCATCATCGTGTAGTCGTAGCGCGCAAACTCGCGGGCCACCCCCTCGCGATCCATCTCCGGCCGAAGCGCATCAACGGCGGGGTCCAGCGGCTTCATCACGTCCGCAGCGCGCTCCGAGGATGCATGCATCAGCAGCGAGCCAAGACTCAGCGCGCCGCGCAGCAGGCCCTGCCTGTTGATCACCAGTACCTGCTGCTGCAGATCATCGGGCACGACCTGCCGCCGCACCACATCGATCGCCTGTGCAATCGAGTTGTTTTCGAGGATCGCGATGTAGTCGGTGGTCATGATGCCGCCGGCCGATTCCTTGTCGTAGCGGATCAGCCTGCGGAGTTTGGCCGCCTGCATGTACGGCAGACCCTTGAGCAGGTTCTCGCGATGGCTCTCCTCCACCTCCTGCAGCAGATCGACGGCGTCATCGGGCGCCATCGCCTGGATCAATTGCCCGGCGTACGCGGAATTGTCCTCGTCCACCAGGTCCTCGATGACGCGCACGGCCAGCGGCATCTCCATCTCGGCCACGGCGTCGGCGGCGGCCTTGGTGTCCATCTCAATCAACACCTCGGTCGCCTCGGCTTCGTTGCGCAGATCCTCCAGCGTGTCGGCTGCGTCGGCGGCGTCCTGCTGCCCCACCGCCTCGGCGAACTCCTCCACCGCGATCTGTCCCGTATTCAACTGAGCTACGAGGTTGTCGAAGGGCTGCACCTCGACATCCATCGCCCCTGAGTCGTGCGATGGCTGGCCATTCTCGATGAGAGGCGACGGCTCGCCGTTGCTCGGCTCATTCGCACTTGGATCGTTCGGCGACGCCGAATGCGCAGCGACACCGCGCTCGCTCTCGCGCGCGTCATCGTGCGGCTCGGTTGCGTCGCTGCGCTCCGGCATGGTGCGAGTGTATCCCGCGGCCTTCTGACACGATCTCATCGGCCGCCTCGGCGCGCGTATTGCATTTCATCCGCCGGATTGCATGGCTTTCCTGAGCGACTCCTGAACGGCGACGGCGTCGCGATCATCGCGGCCCTGCGCCGTCTCCAGCGCGTTCCATCCACGCGCATCCATGGCTCGAACGTCGGCGCCCGCGGCTAGAAGCATGGCGATGGTCTCGGCGTTGCTGCCAGCTGCTGCGTGATGCAGGGCGGTCGCACCGTGGATGTCTCGCTTGGAGAGCTCGGGCTTGTTGAGCATCAACCTTGCGAGCGCGCGATTGGCCCCCGCCGCCGCTGCCGCCATCAGCGCCGTGCCGCCACTCGCGTCGGCACGATCGATGTCCGGGTGTGCATCGAGCAGTCGCCAGACGTTGTCCTCGCGATTCGCCGCGGCGGCCAGCATCAGGGGAGTAACACCCTCGATATCGGCCGCGTCGACCATGGCGCCGGCTCGCAGAAGCGAATCGACCAATGGCACGCGGCTCTCCTGCGCTGCCCAATGCAGCGCCGTCCATCCGTTTTCGTCGCGAAGTTCCAGGTTTGGCTTCTCCGCGAGAAGCAGGTCGGCGGCATCAGGCCGGTCGTATACAGCGCAGAGAATAAGCGCCGTCTGACCTGATTGATTGCGAACGTTGACATCCGCGTCCTTCCACAGCAGGTACTGCATCGTCGTGGGCTGTCTGCGCATGACCGCGTGCAGCAGCGCGGTCATGCCAGCATTGTCAGCGGCGTTCACGTCTGCACCGGCTTCCAGCAGCGCGTCGACGGACCACGCCGACCCGAACGCCGCGGCAACGAGCAGCGGCGTTGAGCCGTCGGTCCAGCGGGCCTCCATGTCGGCGCCCGCTGCCAGCAGGGCCTTCGTGCATGAGGCATTCGGTCCCTTCGCCGCCGACATGAGCGCGGACCAGCCGTTGGCCGTTCGGGCATTGACTTCGGCATTCCTGGCGAGCAGAGCTTGCACGATCGGCGTGAGTCCCCGCGAGGCCGCGGACATCAGTGGCGTGGTGCCGCCCGTATCCCTTGCGTTCACGTCGGCCCCGGCTTCCAGCAGCGTCAACGTCACTTCAGAATCACGAGCTGCGGCCTGATGCAGCGCCGTCTGCCCCCCGTCATCGACCAATCCGACGCCTGCGCCCGCCGCCAATAATTCGGCCACACATGGCTGACATCCGGCCCGGGCTGCGAACATCAGCGCCGTCATTCCTGCGAACTGCAGGTCATCGATCCTCAACGGCGCGTCCACATTGACGCCGGACTGGAGCGCGGCGCGAATAGCCGCGACATCGCCCGCTGCCGCGGCGCGGTGCAGCGGCGTCCATCCATCTGACTGCGACTGTTGCGCCGGGGCAGCATACTCGAGCATGGCGCACAACAGAATGGCCGGCAACGAGCGCATGACGCGGGCATCGTAGTCAGCGGTTGACATCGCCGCGCCGGATGCATCTGCTGTGGCGATGCCTGTTGAGCCGCACCATGACGAGGCTGCACTCCCAGAGCGCATCCGCGCCCACCTCGAGCAGGCAGCGGACATGTTCGCGCAGCGATTCGACCGGCCCCCCACGCTCGCGTCATGCGCACCCGGCAGGGTGAACCTCATCGGCGAGCACACGGACTACAACCAGGGCTTCGTGCTGCCGGTAGCCATCGATCGTCAGACCGTCATCATGGCGGACGTTGCGCGCGGAAGGTCATCCAGACTTGTCGCGTCGGACTTGAACGACGAGATGGAGACGGACCTCACGCGACCTCTGCAAACGCGAAGAGGCAAGCCGGGAAACTACCTCCTGGGCGTAGCCGATCAGTTTCAGCGCACCGGCCTGACGCCGCCCAATCTTGATGTGCTGGTGACCAGCACCGTGCCGATCGGCGCGGGGCTCAGCAGCAGCGCGGCCGTGGAGGTCGCCTTCACGATCATGCTTGCGCGGCTTCTGCACTCGCCGCTCTCACCCCTGGAACTCGCCAAACTGTGTCAGCGGGCCGAGCACGCCTTTCCGGGCACACCCTGCGGCATCATGGACATGTACGTCTCCGCCGCGGCCCGCGAGCATCACGCCTTGCTGATCGACTGTCGCAGCGATTCCGTGCAGAACGTGCCGGCCGATTTCGCGTCGCTGGGCGCTTCGCTTCTGGTCGTCAACACCGGGGTCAAGCACGATCTCGCATCAAGCGCCTATGCCCAGCGGCGGGCCACATGCGCAGCCGTCGCCAAAGCACTTGGCCAGCCCTCGCTTCGACATGCCACGATCGAATCACTGAACGTGCACGGCCTGACCGACGATCAGCGCCGCAAGGCTCTGCACGTGATCGCGGAGAACACCCGGACGGTGATCGCTGCCGAGGCGCTGGCGCTGGGAAACCTCGCGCGCTTCGGCGAGCTGATGTTTCACAGTCACGCCTCGTTGCGCGACCTGTTCGAGGTGAGTTGCGCGGAACTGGATGTCATCGTGAATGCCGCTCAGGCGATGCACGACGGCGGGCACGGCGTGTTCGGAGCGCGAATGACCGGCGCCGGCTTCGGCGGCTGCGCCATCGTGCTGTGTGAACAGGATCGCGCAGCGCGGGTCATCGCGGAGTTGACGAGCGCGTTCGAGGCGCGATTCGGCCGCGCGACGGCGAGGGTTTTCACCACGGCTGCTGCAGGCGGCGCTCGCGCGATGGCGTGGCCATGCCGAGCAGCCAGCGGCCTCAGATAGCGCGGTCCTCGGAAAGATCGGACTGAGCCCGAATCAGCCCGACTTTGCGCGGCGGGACGCCGCCACGCGTGCCTTCACCCATCGGCTCCATGGTGTCGCCGGCGAAGCGGGGCAGGGTTTCGGCCGCCTGGCGCTTGCCGATGTGCGTCTCGAAGACGATGTCCACCGCCTCCTCCACGGAATCTGTCAGGTGGAACAGGTCAAAATCGCGCGGCGAAATCGTGTGGTAGCCCTCATCAAGCGTGCCGCGGAACCACTCCAGAAGGCCCTTCCAGAAGTGCGTGCCGATGAGCACCACCGGGAACGGCACGACCTTGAGCGTCTGGATGAGCGTGAGGCTCTCGAAGAACTCATCCATCGTGCCGAAGCCGCCCGGGAAGATGATGAAGCCGCGGGCGTACTTGACGAACATCACCTTGCGGGCGAAGAAGTAGCGGAACTCGACGCCGAGATCGACGTACGGGTTGAGGCCCTGCTCGTGGGGCAGCTCGATGTTGCAGCCGACCGACAGGCCCCCGCCCTCCCGGCAGCCCCGGTTGGCCGCTTCCATCGTGCCGGGGCCGCCGCCGGTGATCACGGCGTAGCCGGCTTCGGCGAAGCGCCGCCCGATCGTCCG
>DATKJG010000080.1:0-3020 GCA_035543215.1 Phycisphaerales bacterium
GGTCTCGCGCAGGCTGTTGTGATCGCCGCCAGTGACCTCGACCAGTTCCACGTTGGCTCCGCCCGCGGCCCGCAGCCGCCGGCCATGCTCAATGGGCACGGTGCCGTCCGAATCGCCGTGCATGATCAGGATCGGGCGCGGCGCGCAGCGGGCGATGGCTTCATCCGGCCGCGCGCGGTCTGAGATCAGCATCCACGCCAGGGCTCGCGCCCACCACGCCGGCGGCTCGCCGCCCACCGCGCTGGCCGCCTCCTCGCGCCAACTGGCGAAGGCCGATTCGATCACCGCCGCGCGAATCTCGCCGCGCTCCGCCATCACGTTCAAGCCGATCGACCCGCCCAGAGATTGGCCGTACATGCCGATGCGCCCGCGATCGACATCGCTTCGCGTCACCAGGTAATCGAGCGCCGCATGCGTGTCATCCAGCAGAGCGTTGCGCGTCCACGCCCGGCCTTCGCTCTGCCCGTAGCCGCGGAAATCGAAAATGAAGATGTTGAACCCGGCGGCGGGCAGGTACTCGGTGAACCACGCGTGATCGTTCATGTTGCCCGCGTTGCCGTGCACGTGCAGGATCGTCCCTGGCTTCGCCGTTCCGCCAATCGAAGGCTGCGCGGGAATGAACCAGCCGCACAGCCGCGCGCCATCGCGCGATGCAAACTCGACCAGTTCCGCGCCGGCAAGGCCGGCCGGCACGGGCGTCGGGGCGACGGTCGGATGGTAGAAAAGGCTCTCCATGCAGCCGGTCAGGCGAAGGATCAGAACAACCGATGCGACAAACAGAGCCGCTCGCCATGCGCGGCGTCCGGCCCGGGCCACACGACTCCGCGGACGGCCCATAGCATCAGGTGTATTCGCGCTCGCCACGGCCATCGATTCAGCATGCGCCTCGACTTTTTGCCTTCAAACGCCTATCCTACGCGATTCCCAACCTTTCCCGTGGGAACCTCGCAGGAGCCCTTTCGCCCCATGATCGACGCACTCAAGAGCGACGAGATCGTTCAGAAGATGGGTGGCCGTTTCAAACTCTGTGCCCTCATCCAGCGCCGCCTCAAGGAACTCATCATCGACGGCGCCCGTACGCTGGTCGAGCGCAACGGCCGCACCGATCTCGAACTGGTCATCGATGAGATCATGCAGGAGAAGATCACCGCCGACTTCTCCGAGACCGGCTACGCGCAGGTCGTGCACAAGCCCGGCCGCAAGGCGCGGGCCTGAGCCGCGATCGTGGCTCCGTAACACGCACGTTGAACCCGACGGCCTTCCGCCGCGAGGGACGCGGCGGCTCGCTGCAGCGAGACGCCCATCGCCGCCAACGCATCCAACTTCGCCTCACGCCGCATCATCGTCGGCCTGACGGGCGGCATCGCCTGCTATAAGGTCGCCAGCGTCGTCAGTGCCCTCGCGCAGGCCGGAGCCGAGGTCACCGTCGCGATGACCGACGCCGCCACACGCTTCGTCGCACCGCTCACCTTCCAGGCCCTTTCCGGCCGGCCCGTCTACACCAGCCAGTGGGAGCACATCGAAGCCAGCGATCCGCAGCACGTGAGCCTGGCCCGGGCCGCCCACCTCATGCTCATCGCGCCGTGCTCGATGGACATGCTCGGCAAACTCGCCACCGGCCGCTGCGATGACGTGGTCAGCCTCATCGCCTCGGCCATGGATCTCAAGCGCCAGCCTGTGCTGCTGTCGCCCTCGATGAACGCGGCGATGTGGGCCCAGCCTGCAACCCAACGCAACCTCAAGCAGGTCGAGGCCGACGGCTTCCGCATCATCGCGCCCGGCGAAGGCTGGCAGGCCTGCCGCACCGAGGGCATCGGCCGGCTTCCCGAGCCCGAACAATTGCTCGAGGCGATTGCGGACCGCGTGGGCCAAGAGCGGGGCTAACCCGTTGCAAACACAATGTGATCGGCGAAGGGGTTCAGCTGCGGAACCTTCACCGTTCTTTTCTGCGGCCTGCATCGAGATTGGGAAGCCGCCCTACCTGAGAGTGCGTGCGATTCTGCGACCATCCATCACTCGGCCCGCGCACGGGCCCGTGATCGCCTTGAAGCGATCTTGATCAATTCGCCACCAGGGTTGCCGAGCGATTGTTCGCCGGCGTTGTCAATCTCACACATTGAGTCTCGGCAATGAAAAAATGGAAGCTTTTCAGTCTGGCGTTGATCGTGCTTGGAGTGTCTTCAATCGCCGCCAGCGCGCTCGCGCCTCGGCAGGATGAGGGCCATCGCGCTGAGGTCATCAAGTTCATCGATGAAGTCTGGAACAAGGGCAACCTGGACTACATCGATCAGGCAGTGGATCCGAAGATCGAACGCTTCGGTCATGTTGACGAGGGCAACACGTACGGCATCGCCGCCTACAAGGAGCAGATCGCCAGGATTCGCTCCTCCTTCACCGACTACAACGTCACGCTGCTGGACATGATGGGCGTGCACGATCAGGCTGCCTTCAAGTGGCAGCTGCGCGGCAACTACGTCGGGCCCGACAAGAAGATCTCTCCCGGCCGCGCCGTTGACATCGTGGGCAAGACCGTCTGGACCATCAAGGGCGGCAAGGTGGTTCGCGAGGTCGTCGAGATCGACAATGAGGAGTTCTACCGGCAGATCCAGATGGCGCAGCCCTACTCCGAAGTCGGCAACCGCGCCCTCATGCTCAGCTACCTGTACGAGGTCGTGAGCCGCGGCGAGGTGAGTTCGCTGGATGAACTCATCGCCGACAGCCATGTTCTGCATGACCTCGGCGGCTCCACGGTCACCGGCAAGGCTGCCCTCCGCGAGCATGTCCTGGAGCTGCGAACCGCTTTCCCCGACATGATCGTCAAGATCAATGAAGTCATTGCCGAGGGCAACAAAGTCTCGGCCCGGTGGACACTCGAAGGCACGCAGAAAGCCGAATGGAGCGGCATCCCCGGCAACGGCAAGAAGGTCGTGGCCAGCGGCCTCACGTTCATGAACGTCAAGGACAACAAGATCCAGGAGACCTGGAACGTCCTGGACCTCCTGGTGGCCGCACGGCCCTCC
>DATKJG010000081.1:0-3801 GCA_035543215.1 Phycisphaerales bacterium
GCGTTCTACGGCGTGTTCCAGATGATCGCTGAGCACTGGCCGTTCCTCGCGGACCTGTCCGGCCCCGACAGTTTCATCTCCTTCGGAACCGGCTTCAAGATTCCGCTGCTGGGCACGATCCGCGGCATCAACATCCTGCCCATCCTCATGGGCATCGTCTTCTTCATTCAGCAGAAGTACATGACGCCGCCCACCACGGCGAACATGACGCCCGAGCAGATTCAGCAGCAGAAGATCATGAAGTGGATGATGGTCATCCTCTTCCCGGTGATGATGTACAACACGCCCAGCGGTTTGACGCTGTACATCCTGACCTCGACGACGGTGGGCATCCTCGAGAGCCGCTACATCCGCAGGCACATTGATCAGATGGATGTCTCGCCGCAGGCCAAGGCGGAGAAGGCGGCCAAGCCCAAGGGCTCCCTCGGCCGCGCGTGGGCCAAGCGCCTGGAAGCGATCCGCGAGAAGCAACGGATGGCGAAACAGGAGCAGCGCTCGTTCAAGAAGCGCAAGTAGTCCCGGGCTTGCACCGGGGCAAAGAATCCCGGCGTTGAATGAGCCCTCATGCCACGATCATCGCCATCGCCTCACCGCCCGGGCGATCGCTGCGCGGCATCATTCGAATCAGCGGGGCTGACGCCTTTGCGCTCATTGATCGTGTCACTCAATCAACCGCCGATGCTTCCTTCCTGCACGTTCGCGGTCATCGCCGCCTCCGCCTGACGTTGTCGGCGACTCAATGTTTCAGCGTCTGGGCATTTCAGTTCCCCGCGCCCCACTCCTACACCGGCGACGATTCCATCGAACTGCAGGTGCCGGGCAATCCGGCCTTGCTGGCGCGCGTGGTCGACGCGCTCATGGCGGCCAGCGTTGAGGCGGGGCTTGACGTTCGCCGCGCCGAGCCCGGCGAGTTCACCGCGCGGGCGTTCCTCAACGGCCGGCTCGATCTCACGCAGGCCGAAGGCGTCGCGGCGACCATCGCTGCACAATCCGACGCCGAACTCGCTGCCGCCGGTCTCCTGACATCGGGCCGGCTTGGAGCGACCGCTCATGCACTGGCCGACGACTTGGCGGCTGGGCTGGCGCTGGTCGAGGCCGGCATCGACTTCACCGATCAGGACGACGTTGTCGCGATCGCGCCGCGCGACTTGTCCGAACGGCTCTTGACATTGCGTCAGCGACTGGACGAACAACTGGAGCGCAGCGTCGGCATCGAGCAATTGCGGGCCATTCCCTGGGTCGTGCTCGTGGGCGAGCCCAATGCCGGCAAGTCGGCCCTGTTCAACGCGCTGCTGGGGCGCGAGCGGGCCGTGGTGTCGAACATTCCCGGCACCACGCGCGATGTGCTGGCCGAGCCGCTGACCATCGACACCGCTCACGGCAAGGCCGAGGCCATGCTGGTCGATCTCGCCGGCCTGGATGATGCTGATCCTTCATCGATGAACGCGCTGATGCAGGTGGCGGCGCGCGGCGCGATGGCGCGCGCTGAATTGCGGCTGCGCTGCGTAGCGCTTGATCGATCGATCTGCTCGTACGTGCACGGGCCCATGGCGAAAGACGCTGCCGAGATGCTCGTGCTCACGAAGGCTGACCTGCGCGAAAAGGCTTCGACCGCCTGCAGTGAAGCGAAGTCGCTTCTGGCCACGAGCGCGGCCACCGGCGAAGGCCTCGATAACCTGAAAGCGGCCATCGCCGATCGCCTGTCGAGCCGCGCCGTCAGCCTTGCCGCCGGCGCGCTGGCCCTGCAGCCGCGGCACGAGGCAGCCATGCGCTCGGCGTTGGTCAACATCGATCAGGCGATCATGCTCGTCTCGCCGCAGCGATCCGGCCGCGCCCTCGCCAATCCTGAATTGATCGCTTCGAGCATGCGGGCCGCGCTGGATGACCTCGCCTCGCTCGCCGGCGAGATGACGCCCGACGACATCCTCGGCCGCATCTTCGCATCGTTCTGCATCGGCAAATAACCGTGAGGGCCGCGTTGGCACGCGGTGCTCAGCCCAGGCGTTCCGCGGCGCGCAGCGACGCCGGCAGTTCGCGCGGCCGGCCGTCGCGATCGAGGCACGCCAGCGTCGTCTCGCCCGTTGCCAGCAGTATGCCGTCAGCGGCGCGATACAGCTCGTAGGCGTGTTCGAGTTTCACGTGGCCGATATCGGTCAACGTCGTGCGCAGCTCCAGCACATCGTCGTAGCGGGCCGGGCGTTTGTAGCGGATCTCCAGCCGCGCGACGGCCATGAAGATGCCCTGCTCCTCCATCTGGCGATAGTCCATGCCATCGGCCGCGCTGACCCGCAGCAGTTCCGTGCGGCCCATCTCGAACCATGGCGCGTAGGCGCTGTGATGGGCCACGCCCATCGGATCGCATTCGCTGTAGCGGACGCGGATGGAAATGCTGTGAGTCGCCGGCATCCGCCGCAGGATAACGCGCGGCGTCAATCTTCCACGGCGCGCTTCAACTGCTTCCACATGTCCCATGCCTTGATGCTGCACACCAGCCCCGGCGCCAGCAGGATCAGCCACGAGCCCTTGAGCGCCGCCGCCAGCAGGATGCATTCGAAGCCGATGAAGATGAACACCGTCAACATCGTCCAAGTCGGCCAATAGCGCGGCAGGCTCCTGGCCTCGCCGTTGCCCTTCACTGACCGCGCCGAGGCAGCCGAGGCGCGGAGCGTGTGCCCCGCTACTTCCCGCGCGGGGGAGGCGGGCGCGGAAGCAGGCGCGGTCGCCGAGGTGGGCTTGGCGGGCGAGAACACGGTCATTGCATGATCGATGTCGGAACGAGCGGTCATCCCTGCACGCGCGTCGATGCGGGATGAGAAAGATGACACTAACGGCCCGGCCTGCGTGCGCCAATGCGTATGTTGCCCGCGACGCCGGCCGATCGCGGCCTGGCCTTGCGTCGGCGAGAACCGGCAGCGCGGCTCGACTTCACCTGATCGGCGATTTGATCTTCGGGATCAAGCGGCTGGACGGTGGTCTTCACGCGCAGCAGCGTGCCGCGATAGCGCGTCCGCAGTTCCGCCGCGACCCCGCCGCGCAGCAGGCGATCGACCTCGAAGGCGGTGGCTGATGAATCCACCTTCACCAGCAGCACGCCGTTGCGAATCCCCGCCAGCACCGTGCGCGAGGCGACCTGCGCGGGCAGCAGTTGCTGCCAGAGATCGATCAACTGTCCGAGCCGGCGATGCGTGCGCTCCGCGTTGTCGCCGGCGACGGCTACGAGCCTCGCGATCGACGGATCGCCCCCCGGGCGGCCGCGCCACGCCTGCAATTGCTTGATCTCGTCCAGAGGATGCCGCATCAGGCGCATGGTATCAGCCGGGCGGGGGATGACGAGTTCGATTGACGATTGACGAATGTCCAATGATCAATGGGCATATCGCCATGTGTCGTTCGCCGATTCGACATTCGTCATTCCTCCTTCTCCCGTGCATAATGCTCGCAGGCATGAGCCCGCCACAGGATCAACTCCACGTGTGCCCATTGTGTGGCTTGACGCAGCGGCTGCCGAACGTGTCGGCAACGTCCGGCAACCGAACGCTGCGAACACAAGCCCATTGCGCCCGCTGCGGCGCGGCGCTGCGCACGCCCGGTGAATCCGCACGGCACAACGCCCTGACCGCCGCGCTCGCGCTGGCCGCGCTCATCCTCTATCCCATCGCCATCACGCTGCCGATCCTGAAAGTCCGGCAACTCGGCAACGCCAGTTCCTCGAGCATCGTCGATGGCGTGATCACGCTGCTGGCCAGTGGCGAGATCTTCGTCGGAACCATCGTGCTGTGCTGCTCGATCCTCATCCCGCTG
>DATKJG010000082.1:0-3374 GCA_035543215.1 Phycisphaerales bacterium
AACCCGGAAAACAAGCGGACATGCGTGGCCCGGACCGGGGCGCGCCGCTTGCCAACAATCCATTGACGTCGCGGGGTGTCTGTGGATCACGCTGTTATCCCGCGCTCAGAAAGAAGGGTCGCACACACATGGCATCAAACAAATCACCGATCATCGGCATCGACCTGGGCACGACCAACTCGTGCGTCGCCATCATGGAAGGCGACCAGCCCAAGGTGCTGATCAATTCCACGGGCAATCGCACCACGCCTTCGGTCGTCGGCTTCACCGACAAGGGCGAGCGACTGGTCGGCCAGCCCGCCAAGCACCAGCAGGTCACCAATCCCAAGAACACCGTCTTCTCGATCAAGCGATTCATGGGCCGCCGGCACAACGAAGTGCAGTCGGAAGAGAAACTCGTTCCCTATGAAGTTACGGGCGGTCCCGATGAACTCGTAAAGGTGAAGGTGCGCGGCAAGGAGTACACGCCGCCCGAGGTCAGCGCGATGATCCTGCAGGACCTCAAGAAAACTGCTGAGGATTACCTCGGCGAGAAGGTCGAGCGCGCGGTGATTACAGTCCCCGCGTACTTCAACGACTCGCAGCGCCAGGCGACCAAGGACGCTGGCGAGATCGCCGGCCTCAAGGTCGAGCGCATCATCAACGAGCCCACCGCGGCTGCGCTCGCCTACGGCCTCGAGAAGAAGAAGAACGCCAAGATCGCGGTGTTCGACCTTGGCGGCGGTACGTTCGACATCTCCATCCTCGACATCGGCGACGGCGTGTTCGAAGTGCTTTCGACCAACGGCGACGGCCACCTCGGCGGCGATGACTGGGACCAGAAGGTCATTGACTACGTCGCCGAAGAGTTCCGCAAACGCGAGGGCATCGACATTCGCAAAGACCCGATGGCCCTGCAGCGCGTCAAGGAAGCCTCCGAGAAGGCCAAGATCGAGCTCTCGACGATGCAGGAGACGACGATCAACCTGCCGTTCATCACGGCTGATCAGTCGGGGCCCAAGCACCTGCAGCAGACACTCACGCGGGCCAAGTTCGAGAGCCTGTCTGACGATCTCTTCAAGCGTCTGCGCAGCCCGTGCGAGCAGGCGCTCAAGGACGCCGGCGTTTCGCCCGCGGACATCGGCGAGGTGGTCATGGTCGGCGGCTCGATCCGCATGCCCAAGGCCCAGGCCATCGCCAAGGAGATCTTCAAGACCGACAAACTCGACCTCTCCATCAATCCCGATGAGGTGGTCGCAGTCGGCGCGGCCATTCAGGGCGGCGTTCTCCAGGGCGACGTCAAGGACGTGCTCCTGCTGGACGTCACTCCGCTGTCGCTGGGCGTCGAAACGCTCGGTGGCGTGATGACCCCGCTCATCCAGCGCAACACGACGATTCCGACTTCCAAGAAGGAGATCTTCTCGACGGCCTCCGACAGCCAGACCAGCGTGACCATTCACGTGCTGCAGGGCGAGCGCGAGTTCGCCGCCGACAACCGCACGCTGGGACGATTCGACCTCACCGGTATTCCGCCGGCCCCGCGCGGCATGCCGCAGATCGAGGTCGAGTTCGCCATCGACGCCAACGGCATCCTCAACGTTTCCGCGACCGACAAGGCCACCGGCAAGAGCCAGAAGATTGAGATCAAGGGCTCCAGCGGGCTGAGCAAGGATGAGGTCGAGCGGATGAAGAAGGACGCCGAGGCGCATGCCGGCGAGGACAAGGCCCGCCGCGAACTCATCGAACTGCGCAATAGGGCAGAACAGGAGATTCACGCGACCCGCAAGAGCCTTGAGGAACACGGCGACAAGATTCCCGCCGAGAACCGCTCGAGCATCGAGTCGGCAATCTCCAACCTCGAAGACAAGGTCAAGGGCGACAACAAGCAGGCCATCGAAGCCGCGCTCAAGCAGTTGAACGAGGCGTCGATCGAACTCGGCAAGGCCGTATATCAGGCCACCGCGTCGCAGCAGGCGGCCGGAGCGGGCGCCGCCAAGTCCGACGGCGAGAAGACCGATTCATCCAGCAAAAAGGATGACGATGTCATCGACGCCGAGTACGAGGTCAAGGAGTAGCCCCGCCTCGTTGACGACGAGAACGCGCAGTACCCCGACGCCCGCGCATTGAATGCGTGGACGTGGTTCTTTGCGCGCTCATGACGCGCGGTAGAATCCCGGCATGACCACCTTCGTCGAACCCAAGACACTGCAGCACACCACTCCCTCGCCCGCCTCGACGCTCACGCACGGCAAAACGACCGGCGGCGATCTGTCCGCCGATTACATCGCTTCGCTGCGGCGCGACTTCGACGCCAACGCGCGCAATCGCCTCGCTCAGAACGCCGTGACGCAGAGCGCCGTGGATGACGTCGCGCTCAATCGCTCAATCGTCACCTCCACCGACCACACCTTCAGTCACCTGCTGGACGACTGGGCCGTCACGCATCAGAAGAAGTCCGGGCGCTGCTGGATGTTCGCGGGGCTCAATCTCTTCCGCGTCGGCGCGATGAAGAAGATGAACCTCAAGGAGTTCGAATTCAGCCAGAACTACACGCTGTTCTGGGACAAGTTCGAGCGGGCCAATTACTTCCTGGAAGCGATCATCGAGACCGCCGAGCGCGATGTGGATGATCGCACCGTGGCCTGCCTGCTCGATCGGCCGCTGGAGGACGGCGGGCAGTGGAACATGTTCGTCAACATCATCCGCAAGCACGGCATCGTGCCCAAGTCGGCCATGCCCGAGACGCAGAGTTCATCCGACACCATGCGCATGAACTCAATTCTGCTGCACAAGCTGCGCGATGGCGCGCGGACGCTGCGCGACCTGCGGGCCAAGGGCGCGCCGATGGAAGCCGTGCGGGCCGCCAAGCGCGAGATCCTTGCCGCGATCCATCGCATCCTGTGCATTCACCTGGGCACGCCGCCTGCGAAGTTCGACTGGCAGTGGAACGACAAGGACAAGAAGTTCCACCGCGATGGCGAGTTGACGCCGCAGGAGTTTGCGCAGCGGTACATCGTGCGCCCGATCAATGAGGCCACGGAGAACGCGGAGGAAGGCAAGAATGGCGAGGCGGGCTCGGCAGCAGTCCCGAATCCAAAATCCAAGATTCAGAATTGGCAGCCTCTGAACCTCGACGACTACGTCTGCCTCGTGCACGATCCGCGGCCGACCAGCCCGGTCAATCGCACCTTCACCGTCGAGTACCTGGGCAACGTCGTGGGTGGCCAGCGCGTGATCTACCTCAACGTCGACATCAACGTGATGAAGGACATCGCGATGAAGACGCTGATGGATGGCGAACCGGTGTGGTTTGGCTGCGATGTAGGCAAGCAGATGCGCCGCGACATGGGCCTGTGGGACGCGAACCTCTTCGACTTGAGCACGCTGTACGACAC
>DATKJG010000083.1:0-2008 GCA_035543215.1 Phycisphaerales bacterium
TCGTGGGGGGGCTGTACTTCGATCGGGCCCGATGAATCCATGTCGAGGGCCCACTGCACGATGTCGAAGTGATGTGCCCCCATGTCGGTGAGGTAGCCGCCGGAGTATTCGCGAAAGGCGCGCCACACGGGATAGTGGGTGTGCACGCCGCGCGGGCTCAGGTCAGAGTGATAGGGGCGCATCGGGGCCGGGCCCAGCCAGCGTTCCCAGTCCAGGCCGGGCTCCATCGCTTCCTCACCCAGGTCGCACCACTTGCTGGATGATGCGACGCCGACATTGGCGCTGATCACGCGGCCGATGCGGCCGGAGCGAATGTACTCGCATGCCGTCCGGAACTTGCCGCCAAACTCGGTTCGCTGCTGGCTGCCGGTCTGCAGCACGCGGTTGTGCTTGCGCACGCAATCGATCACCGTCTTGGCCTCGTGAATCGTGAGAGTGAGCGGCTTCTCACAGTAGATGTCCTTGCCCGCGTTGCAGCAGTCGATGATCTGGATGGCATGCCAGTGATCGGGTGTGGCAATGACGATGGCGTCGATGTCATCGCGCGCCAGCATCTCGTGGTAATCGATGTACTCGGTCACATCGGGCGCGACGGAACCGGCGCCCTGCGGAATGCGCTCGGAGTAGCGATCGACAGCCATCTTGTGCGCGCTCTCGCGCCGCGTCGTATCGACATCGCACACCGCCAGCACCTGCACGCTGTCATCGTTCAGGAAACGGTTGAGGTGGTCGCGATTCATCATTCCCATGCCGATGAACCCGAGGGTGATGCGATCGTTCGGGGCCGCTGGTTTCGCGACTGCGGTGGCGTCCTGCTGCGAACGGCGCGGCGAGCGGCCGAGCACGCGCGCCGGCACGATCATCGGCGCGGCGAATGCACCTGCGGCCAGTGCGGAGCGACTCAGAAATCGGCGGCGCGACAGTGGTCGGGATTTCGGCTGATTCAACATGTTGCGCAGCATAACACACACAATGCGCTACACTGTGTGCCTGTGTATCCGGTGCGCGTTGGAGATGAGCGTGGTTGAGACGAACCCTCTTCGTGATCCGTGGCTGGTGGCCGTCTGGCCGGGCATGGGCAACGTCGCCATCGGCGCCGGGGCCTACCTCATCGCGAAGTTGAATGCCCATCTGGTGGCAGAAATGCCCAACGAGGGCGTATTCGACTTGACGAGCATCGACGTCAAAGCGGGATTGGCAAAGCCCAGCCGCCTGCCGCGCGGCATGTTCTTCGAGTGGCGCAACCCCGCTCCCGGCGGTCAAGGCCGCGACCTCATGATCTTCGTCGGCGAGGCGCAGCCGCCGGCTCATGGCTTTGCGTACTGCCAGCGTCTTCTTGTGTACGCCGAGCAGCGCGGCGTCAAGCGGCTGTATACATTCGCGGCGATGGCGACGCAGTTGCACCCCTCCAATCACCCTCGCGTCTTTGGCGCTGCAACGGACGAAGCGAGCCTCAGCGATCTGCGTAAGACCGAGGTCATCCTTCTGAAGGAAGGCCAGATCTCGGGCCTCAACGGTGTGCTGCTGGCTGCGGGCTCCGAGCGAGGCATCGCCGGAACCTGCCTGCTGGGCGAACTGCCGTTCTTCGCCGCGGGCGTTCCCAATCCCAAGGCGTCGCAGGCGGTGCTCGAGGTGTTTGCGTCGATGTCGGGAATTGAAATCGACTTTGCGGATCTCAAGCCGCAGGTCGTAGCGGTCGAGCAGGCCCTGCTGCAGATGCTTGAGAAGATGCAGGAAGCCGCGCGCGAGCAAGGCGAGGAACTGGAGGTCGAGGAGGCTGATGAAACCGCGACCGAACCCGAAGACGGCGCATCGGACGGTTCGACCGGGCCGCCGAAGATCGATGATGCGACATCGCGCAAGATCGAACAGTTGTTCGCGGCAGCGGAGAAGGATCGGGTCAACGCGATGCGACTGAAGCAGGAACTCGATAAGCACAACGTCTTCAAGCAGTACGAGGATCGCTTCCTCGATCTGTTCCGCAAGGCGGACTGACGCAACGAGAAAA
>DATKJG010000084.1:0-2283 GCA_035543215.1 Phycisphaerales bacterium
CAGCATTGCAATCCCGATCAGCGGCTTCTGGCCGAGCATGTCCTTTCTCCAATGACTTGTACGCTTTCCCGCGGCGCGATGGGGGGCGTGCGCCAGAGACCAGATACTCAAGCCAAGCGTAGAGTCAGGCCGACTCCCAGAAAAGACTCCATGCCGAAATGCGTTCGATTTCTCTGCTCGGTTGAGCGCCGATTTCGAATGAATGATGTGCGGAGTCGTCCGCGAGCGGTGAATTTCGCCATGCCCAGCGCCCAGGATCGACCGGTTATCGGCGTGACAGCCGACATCACCGCTGACGGCCGTCTGCAGGTTGGCAGCGCGTACGCGCAGATGATCGAGCGCGCCGGCGGGACGCCGATCGTCCTGCCGCCAATCCCGGCGCGCATCGAGGAGTTCATGCGTCTGTGCGACGGCTTTGTGCTCACCGGCGGCGACGATCCCGACATGACGTACTGGAACGTTCCCATGCATCCCAAGGCGACGCCCCTGCACCCGCAGCGGCAGGCATTCGAGTTGGCACTGCTCGCAGCCCTCGATCGCGCCGCCCGCACTCCAGCCCTTGGAGTGTGCCTGGGCATGCAACTCATGGGGCTGCATCGCGGCGGGTCGCTCGATCAGCACCTGCCTGATTCACTTGTCACCGCCTCGCTGCATTGGGATCGGCGCTCGCATGAGGTCGAGGGCGAACTCGGCCATGGCCTGGTGCACAGCCATCATCGACAGGCCCTGACGCACGCCGGCTCGCTCACGGTCATCGCCCGAGCGCCCGACGGAGTGATCGAGGCTGTGCGCGATACGGCGCGGCCGGGAATGTACCTTGGTGTGCAGTGGCATCCGGAACGCACTGACGACGGACGCCTTGGATTCGCGCTCTTTGAGCGGCTTGTGCATGATGCGTCGGCCGCGCGGACTGCCGCCGGTGCGCGTTGATCTGATCAACTCGATCGAAGGCCTCGACGCGCTGCGCGACAAGTGGCGGCGCCTGCACGCGCTGGATGCCCATGCGAACATCTTCACCTCGTGGCCGTGGCTGCGCGCCTGGGCCGATGTGTCGCCATACCCATGGGCGATTCTCGTGGCGCGCGAGGATCACACTGGCGAGGTTGCAGGGCTGCTCCCCATCAGTCCGCGCGGTCTGGGCTCCGCCATTCGGCTTGATCAGGTGCGCGAGATCCACTTCATGGGCGATGAGGCTGCCGACTATCGCGGCTTCATCTGCGATCCGGCGCGCCAGGATCAGGCGGTCGATGCCTTCGCCGATGCCCTGGCCGCCGATCGCGCGTGGGATCGGCTGGTCCTGAAGGATGCACTCGACCCCAGGATCGATCGATTCCTCGATCGCTTGCGGATCGATGACCCGGCGCTGGTCGTCTCCATGCATCGCGGCAATGCGTGCCCGCTGCTCGAACTGCCCCCGACGTGGGACGACTACCTTGGGGATCGCCTCACGCCGCCCAGCCGCAAGTCGCTCAAGAAGCGCCTGCGCCTCGCGGAGGAGGCTGGCTGCACCCTCACCACCACAGCCGGCAACGGCGACATGCAGCAGCATCTCGACGCCCTGCTCCACATGGCCGAGGTGCGCGGGAAGAACTCGCCCGACCATCTGCAGGCATGCCGAGCGCTGTTCGAATCGTGCTTGGCCGAGGGCGCGGCGGAGATCGCGGTGCTGTGGGTTGGCGATGACCCGGCCGCGGCGCAAGGCTCGCTCATCGACCGCCGCGCTCATTCGCTCGGGCACTATCTCGCCGCCTTCGATGGCCGCTTCGCCCCGCTTTCACCCGGCCGCGTGCTGGATGCACTGTGCATTCGCCACGCGATCGAGCGCGGCCGCGCAGCCGTGGACTTCCTGCGCGGCGACGAGGCGTACAAGCACCAACTGGGCGCGCGGGCTCGTTGGACGCAGCATGCCTGGGTCCGCCGGCGCGGCTGGGCGACGCGCGTGCGCACGACCGTGAGCGGCATCCGCGCCCGGCTCGTTCGATCTTGATGCCTGCGGAGTGCGGCTACGATTGAACTCGCGCATGTCCGTCACCAGTCCACTTGGGCCCCTGCACGCTGCCTACGCCGCATCCCTTGCTCGCGCCGGCGATGTAGCGCTGACGGTCTCCGTGAGTCGGCCCGGCGCGGCCACGGGACGACGAGCGGCCGGCACGCCGGACATCGAAATGCTGCCATGGGGCGTGGCGATGCCTGAGGTTTCGCCTTCGATCAGCGTCGGCGGTGCACCCGCCGAGCCGACGCCGGTGTGCGAGATCATCGCGAGTTTCGGTGAGGTGGAGGCTG
>DATKJG010000085.1:0-7763 GCA_035543215.1 Phycisphaerales bacterium
CAGGGATTCACCATCAGTTGCGCGACCTGCCATACGCTGCCCACCGGTGTGGGGACCAACATGTACATTCCCTCCGGCGGCGGTGGGTTTGTGCCGTTTCCTTCTGGTCCCAACGGCGAACTGCACCACGCCGTTGTCTTCAGTCAGTTGTCGGAGACGCCCAGCATGAGCATCAAGGTGCCGCACCTGCGAAACCTACACGAGAAGGTTGGGTTCGAGATGACGCAGCTTCGCAGCCTCGCTGGCTTCGGCTTCCTGCACGACGGCAGCGTTGATTCGCTCGCCCGCTTCATGGGGAATCCACCGTTTGTATTCAACAGCCAGATCGACGGCTCACCAGAGGTCAAGGTACCGCGAATGGTTGCGTTCATGATGGCCTTTGCGGGCTCGGACTTGCAGCCGAACGGCGTGAATACACCGATCGGCGGACCGCTGAGCCGTGACACGCACACGGCCGTTGGCCGACAAGTCACCTTCAATACGTCCAAGGCCGATCCCGCTCTCGTCGCGCAGCTTAATGCACTCATGGCGATTGCCGACACGCCGCCTGACAATATTCCTGGACCTCGCCTTAGCCTTGTGGTCAAAGGATTGCAACAGAACATGGCACGTGGGTACGCGTACATTGGAAGTGGTCAGTTCCAATCCGATCGAGCAAACGAGATTCTATCGGCGAGCGCGCTCATCTCATCAGCGGCGAACGGCGCTGAAATGACATTCACGGCCGTGCCCGACGGCACACAAACGCGCATCGGCATCGACCGCGATGAGGACGGTTATTTTGATCGCGACGAACTTGACGCATGCAGCGATATGGCGGATCCGCTTGTCACCCCCGCGAATGTCTGTCCGGCCGATGTCGCTCCGACTCCTTCGGGCGACGGCTCGGTCAACATCAATGATCTGCTGGCAATCATCAGTGTGTGGGAAGCGACCGGCCCGCCGGGCACCTTGCCGAGCGATATCGCGCCGAATTGTGGCGACGGCGTTGTCAACATCGCAGACCTGCTGGCAGTCATTAGCACCTGGGGGCCATGCCAATGAAAGAACTCTCGGTTTCTCTGGTTGACGCACCCTTTCTGGCTAACGCGGGATTGCTCTCGGGGTGCGAAGATTGGCTCAAAAAGGCGAACGCGGCCCGAGTGTCTCGGACCGCGTCGCAGATAGGGCTCGACCTTCGCAGGCGCCTGCGTGCTTAGTCCACGCCCGTGGTCATGGTGTAGGGGATCGACCGACGGGCCAGATCGAGGTTGGTGCGAATCGAGAACGTCGAGACCGACGACTGCCGCTGGGCGTAGAAGAAGTCCAGCCGGTAGGTCTGGCCGTCGACGAGATTCAGGCGGTCCATGGTGATGCGCTGGGCGGTGAGCGGCGCCATGCCTCCGATGTCGAGAGCAAGGCGGCCATCGATGAAGAGCCAGGCGTCATCGGCGCCGGCGAATTCGAAGAAGCGCGAATCGCAGGCGTGGTGCGTGAAGGTGGTGGTGGCGGTGAAGGTGAAGAAGTAGTTGTGAGCCATGCCCTCGTTGCCGATCATGCGATCATCGATGGGATGGAAGGCCGTGGTGTTGTACTCGTACACGCCGTCGCTGCCGAGGGTGAGCATGAGCGAGTGATTCGCGGCGAGGTTGACGCCGAGGACGTCGTTGAACCAGTGATTGAACGTCGAGGCCGAGGTGATGCCGCCGGTGCTGTTGGCGCCCGCGTTTCCGGCGCTGTCAAGAATCTGTGCGCCGCAGGAGTCCAGGGGCAGGCGGGTGTCGGAGTGGAAGCCCGTGGTCTGGTCCATGGTCAGGCCCTTGCCCGCGAACGAGCCATAGAAATGGTCGTTCTGGTGCAGCCACATTGGTGCATTGGGCGAATACGCGATCGCGCAGACCGCGTTGGACTGGTTGATGTCGATCGTGTACGTGCCGAGGTTGTAGATGCGGCACAGGCTCGGCGTCCAGGTGTTCATGTTGATCTGCGTGCCCTGGTTGATCCTGATCTGGCCCTTGACGTACAGCGTCAGGCTGGAGTTGGGCAGGATCAGGATCTGAGTCGCCTGGGCAGTGGTGAAGTTGCCTTCGACCAAGACAGTGCGATGGCCCGAGACGCTCAGGATCGTGTCGCGACGGGTGTCGAAGGCGTCGCAGTGAAGGTTCTTGTCAAGGGTCGCAGTGAACTGGTAGTACGCGTTGCCGGTGCTGGCGCCGAGGTAGGTGGGTACGTCGATCGGCATGAACTGCGAGTTGGTGGTGTACGACGGCGCCGGTCCCTTATTGGACGGGCCGTAGGGGCCCTTGAGGGAATCCCACCTGTCGAAGAAGGCGAACTTGTTGATGGCCGGCGCGCTGGCCAGCCGCAGTTCCGGCGGAAGCATGGCCATGTGCGGGGCGATGTTGTGGCCATTGCGATCCTTCCACTGCGAAATCACCTTGTAGCCGGCGCCGGTGAACACTGGCCGCTCATCGCTTCCGAGCACCAGCCCGATGTTGCCGGCGTAGTGGCCGTTACCGCCGGAGGCGGTGGTGTTGAAGTCCGGGTGCTTCGAGGGGAAGTCGCGGATGAAGCCGTCGAGCGGAGCGACATCGACGGTCGTCTCCGCAGGCGCGGGAGAGGCGACGCCGTGTCGCGGGCCAAGACTGGCGGGCAAAAGCACCGCCACGCCTGCGGCGCTCGCCAGCAGGCTGTAGGTCAGGATGGTGGTCTTGGACGCTTTCATGGGCCTCGCTCCAGTGCTGCTAGTGGTTGTTCAATCAAGATCGGCTTGGTGGTGAGTGGCGGCGATCCGTTTCGCGTCCGGAAGAACACTGCGGTCCTGGCTCATTGCGTTGTCGGTCATTGCAGCGGCGGCTTGCGGCGAGCCGCGCTGGCTCAACAGCGCCGACACATCCAGCGGGGCCGCGCCTGCGAATATCAGCAGGCCGTAGCACGCGATGGTTGTGGTCAGACGCCGCACGAGCCAATTCCCCGCTTCCGAGACATGCCTCGGCAGTGACGGTCAAATTGGATCAAGCCCGTTGCAAGCGGCGTCGAAACCAATTGCAGCATCGGGTAGGACCGCGCGCGACTTGGTGAAACGCGGCGAGCGCGCGAATTCAGGGAAGAACCTTGTCGATCGTGCGGGCGACGGTCGGCGTTATCGGGCGCGATGCGGCGCGGCGAGACGACTGGTGCCCTGCCGCAGTCGATTCAAGGGCCGCCGATGCGTATTCGATCGTCGCTGACGGCGGCGCGGCGGCTTGCTCGTCGGCCGAATCCACGTCGCGCCGCCTCGCTGGCGCGGGACAGCACGATGGATGCGAACGTCCGAATACGTGTCGCCGCAGTGGATCGGCCACGCCGCGCGCTCACGCATAGGACTTGGCGATCTCGATACCCGGGTAGTACCAGCGCAGGATGTCCTCGTGCAGCGTGCCGCTGCGGGCCAGGGCCTCCGCGCCGTGCTGGCACAGGCCCACGCCGTGCCCGAAGCCGTAGCCTTCGAAGGACACCGTCGGCCCGACGATCGAGGCGCGGATGTTGGACGAGCGCAGTTCCTTGTCGGGCGGCTTGATCGTGCCGTCGGCACTGGAGAAGTTGGCGGCGCGGCGGAAGTCCTCAGCCGCCATCTCGAAACGCTGTTGCGACTGATCCATCAGCGCCAGCCGCGTCGGCCGGCCGTTGGGGTTGGTGGCGCTGGTCTCGATCGACAGCAGTTGCCTGAGATCCTCGAGTTCTCGGAGCCCGCGCTCGCGTCCGTAGCCGGCCAGCCGGCGGATGAGATCCTCCAGCGGCTGCTGCACCGTCCACTGATAGACCGGCGCGCTGGTGCAGACATCACTGCCTTCGCGGCCGTGCAGGGCGGGGACATTGTTGACGGGGTTGGAGCCGATGGCATCGGTCGCGCTGGCCGCGATGCCGCCACAGCAACTGCTGTAGTAGCCCGACACCAGCAGGCCGTCGAAGGCGAGCATCTTGCCGCGCGTGAGGGCCACAGCTTCGTGCGCGCGATCGTGCTGCACCGCGCCCAGATACATCTGCGAGGCGGCGGTGTTGCTGACGTCGTAATGCCTGCGGCCGGCGAAGATCGCCGCCTCGGTGCAGGCGAAACTGCGGGCGGCGACCGCCTGGGCAGCGAAGGTCTCGGGCTTCCAATGAGCGTACAACTCGCCGGCGAGCACGCCCGGCAGGTAGGTTTCCAGCGGCACATCGTTGATGGCATCGAAGGCGTGCGACGGCCGCATGATGGCGCCGGTCTTCGAATCGATCTCGTCCAGATCGTGCCGCGACACCAGTCGAATCACGCCGCGGTATTGGCGGGAATCCTGCCCGCCGTTGCCCAGGGAGATCAGGCCGTCGGGCTCGTCGGCCAGAAGTTGGAACTCGATCGTGTCGTGCTCGCCGATCGCGGCGCGGAAGCCCTGGCCATCGACGATGGACCAGCCGCGCGACGTCATGTCGAACTCGACCGGCCCCTGCATGGCCTGTCCGCGGCCGCCGCGTTCGCTGTCGGAATCGCTGTTGGCCATCATCCATTGGCCGGGTGATCCGATGAGCCACGGCATGCGGGCTGCTTCGCGCACGCGCAGCACGCGCACACGAATGGCAGGCTCGGCTGGCGGCAGCGGGGGTCGGAACGTCGCCAGCGAGCCGACATCGTCGAGATTGTGAAGCGGTGCGGGTGGTGGCGTGGCGGTCGTGGAGTTCGCGGCCGGAGTTCCACGTCGCCGGCAGCCGGCGATGACTGTCGACGCGGCGGCGAGCGCTGCGGCACGGGCCAGGAACGCGCGGCGGGAGAGGCTGGACGAGTTGAACGGCACGATGATCGAATAAGCCAACGGTCCGCGTCGGCCTGGTTCCATCATCTATACGGCGCCGATGGACGCAGGACTTCTGGACCCGTTGACATTTGGACTCGAGCCGCTGGGTCAGTCGAGTTTCCGCAGGCCCAGGCCGTAGCCGGTGAGTTTGCCGCGGATCTCATCGAGGCTGGTGGCGCCGAAGTTCTTGACGCCCATGAGTTCAGCCTCGGTGCGCGTGGCCAGGTCGCCCAGCGTCTGCACGCCCAGCATCTGCAGGGCCTTCCGGGCGCGGACCGAGAGTTCGAGCACCGAGATCGGCTTGTTGAGCGTGCTCTCGGGCGCGATGCCCTTGAGTTCCTCGTAGATTTCCTTGCGCACGCGGCTGAACTGGCCGTCGGCGCCCTGGCCGAGCTTCAGGCCCTTGCTCGCGAGCATGCTCTTGATCTCGGTCAGGCTCTGCTCGCCGAAGTTCTTGTAGCTGAGAAGTTCCGCCTCGCTGATGCGCAGCAGGTCTCCCAGCGTGCGAATCTGCATCTTCTTCAGGCAGTTACGGGCGCGGACCGACAGTTCAAAGTCGGTCACGGGCGTATCGAGAATGGCGTTGCGTTTCACGAGATCGCGAGCCGCGTCCTCGTCGTAGAGCATGTCGCGCGAGGCGCTGATGTCCTTGAAGTACAGCCGCGCACGCTCGTGATTGGGATTGGTGTCGAGAATCTGCTTGAGGCAGCGCTCGGCCTTGACCACGTCGCCGCGGTCTTCGTACAGCACCGCCAGATTGAGCAGGGCGTTGACGTGCGGGCGCTCACGGTTGGCCAGTTGCTCGTACAGGCCAAGGGCCTCGTCTTCCTCGCCCAGCAGGTCGAGCATGTACGCGAGCTTGAAGGCGTAGTCGGGCCGATCGCTGAGTTCCATGGCGGCGCGGAACTCCTCCGCGGCCTTGATGTGATCGTTGGCGGCCTCGGCGTCAAGCCCGGCCTTGTAATGCGCATCAGCGGCCTTGGGGTCGGCCTTGGAGCCGGCGCCGATCATCGTGTCGAGAACGTCGGAAGTCACAGACAGCCTCCGCAAAAGGATGCGAGCCAATGCCCGTCTTGGCTTGGAAATCTCGGGAACAAAGGGGCCAACAGTCTATCGCTGCGCCCCCCTCAGGACAATACAGCCCTCGATCGGCCGGAACCGCCGGTCAGCCGTGGGCATGCGGTGCCTTCTGCTCCTCGTCAGCCAGCCGCCGGATGTACCCGGCGAACTCTGCATCCTCGCCCTGCAGCAGTTGGGGCAGCAGGCTTCGAAAATCGTCCCGCCGGCACCACTCGCGCATGAAATCTTCCCAGGTCTTCCATCGCCGCATCTGCTTGTCGGTCATGTCGTCCTCGTACGCCAGCAGGTAGGCCCGCTCGAAGAGCGAGACGAGGATCTCGAACATGGCCATTGCCCGTTCCTTCTGATCATCGGTCAGGTTGACGGCAGCGCGGCTGCGCGAGCGGAGTTTGAGGTCGGGATTGTCGAGCACGAGTTTCATGAAGTCGATGTAGGCGTCAGAGAGCATCTGGTAGACCTCTTCCTCTTCGTTCTCGCGCTCCTTGCGCTGCTCGAAGAGGAAGACGACGATCGCCAACGGCAGGCCGATGACGGTGACGATGTAACTGAGGAGTTCGAAGACTTCCATCCAGGTCATGGGCGTGCTCCCTTGGCGTTGGCGGCCGCCCCGAGGCTGGAGCGCTGTGCGCCACCGACGCGCCGCCAGCGACTACGATGGTACCCCCATGGCCCAGCCGCCAAGTTCACCACCGTCAGGTCCCGATCCCGGCGACGATTCAAGTCTCGTTGCTGCGCGGCGGGAGAAACTGCGCAAGTGGCGCGAGGAACTGGGTGTCGATCCATACGGCCGTCGAGTGGATGGGCTCGTCACGCTCGCGGAAGCCCGCGCGATGCTGGATCTCAAGGCGCATGAGGCGTACAAGGCGTCCAGCGAGGCCGCCAAGTCCGATCCCGCCGCCAAGGTCGATGATCATCGGCCTCGCGCGCTTGTCGCCGGCCGCTGCATTCAGCATCGCGCGATGGGCAAACTCGTCTTCATCGTGCTGCGCGACCATTCGGGCGATCTGCAAATCAGCATCTCGAAATCAGCGGTGAGCGAGGCGGCGTTCAAGATCGCCTCCAAACTCGACTACGGCGACATCGTCGTCGCGGGCGGGCCCGTCGGCATGACCAACAACGGCGAGATCTGCATCTGGGCCGATCGCTTCGAGGTGCACTGCAAGAGCCTCGTGCCGCCGCCGGAGAAGTTCCACGGGCTGCAGGATGACGAGATCCGCTACCGCCAGCGCTACGTCGACATGTACGCCAATCCCGAGACGATCGCGACGTTCAAGTTGCGATCGCAGATCATCTCGGGCGTGCGGAGGTTCATGGAACGTCGTGCCTACATCGAGGTCGAGACGCCGATGATGCAGCCGATCGCTGGCGGGGCCGCTGCTCGTCCGTTCATCACGCACCACAACGCGCTGAACATGCCGCTGTACATGCGCGTCGCGCCCGAGTTGTACCTCAAGCGATTGCTCGTGGGCGGGCTGCCGAAGGTCTTCGAGATCAACCGCAACTTCCGCAATGAAGGCATCGACCGCTCGCACAATCCGGAGTTCACGATGCTGGAGGTGTACGAAGCCTTCGGCGACTGCTGGAGTATGCTCGGACTGACGGAGAGCCTCGTCTACGAGATGGCGGCGATGGTCGCAGGTCACGCCGGGTCTGACGACCAACGGGAGAAAGACCCGGATCACGTCCAATTTCCATACGGCGATCTGCAGATCGACTTCTCACGTCCGTTCCGCCGCGTCGCCTATGGCGACCTGTTCAAGCAGCGATTCGGCTTCGACATGTCCGACGTGCAGAAGACGCTGGCCAAGGCGACCGAGATGCGCATCGAGAACGCCGGCAAACTCGATCACTGGCTGCTGGTCAGCGCGCTGTTCGATGCGCACTGCGAGGAACTCATCG
>DATKJG010000086.1:0-2032 GCA_035543215.1 Phycisphaerales bacterium
ATTGTGATCCATCGTCGTTGTGACGACGTGAACTGATTCGCGCTTGCGCTGGTGATGCCGCACGAGCCCCTTGATGGCAAGGTTGAGCGAGTCGCTGGCATTGAGCGTAAAGACGATGTGACGCGGATCCTCGCCGTGAATCAGGCGATTGATCAGCTCCCGGCAGCGCATAAGGGTGCGGCCGGCCTCCACAGCCTCCTTGTATGCGCCGCGCCCCGGGCTCGCGCCCACCTCGCTCATGTACTGCAGCATCGCCTGGGCCACCTCAGGCGGTTTCGGAAACGACGTCGCGGCGTTGTCGAAGTAGAGGCGGCGCAAGAGAGGCATCGGGACGATTCTACGCTGGACGTGTCTCAGCATCGCCCACAACTAGAGGGCCTTGATCATCATCAGGCAGGGATTGCGCGGGTCCCACAGCGTCGGGAAGATCTCCAGCGGTGTGAAGCCCATCGCCTCGTAGAAACGGCGTGTGCGGTCGTATGGCTCGTAGTTGGCCGTGGGCGCAAGCGTCTTGACCTGCAGGAAGCGCACGCCCTCGCCCCGCAGCCACTCCTCGACACGGTCGAGCAGGGCACGGCCGACCCCCCTGCGATGATGCTCCTTGCGCACGGCGAGCACGTACAGGTCAGCCGATTGCGGAAAATGCATCTTCACGGTCATCAAGCCGATACTGCGGTCGTCTTCATCGAGCGCAAGAAACGTCGGCAGCGTTTCGATGTTGCGCACGTAGTCGACGATCGCCGACTCAATGCCGAACCACTCGGGCACGGCGCGAAGGATCGCTTCGCATTGCACGTGGCAGTTGAGTTGGGGCCCGACAATTCGCACCTGATCAATCCTCCGGCCGCTCGCCGGCTGGAGCCATCTTGACGATCTTCGGATCGAATCGCGCGATGATCTCAACCAGGTCGTTCTGCTGGGCCATCACCGTTTCGATGTCCTTGTACGCGCCGGGAACCTCGTCGATGCCTGCCGACAGCAGCAGGACATCGCGCTCGGCGAGGAGTTTCTTGACCGCGCTCCATGTGAATGATTCCTTGGCCTTGGTGCGGCTCATCAGGCGGCCCGCGCCGTGCGAGGCGGATTCGAGCGACGCCGCACTGCCCTTGCCGCGCACAAGAAAACCAGGCGAGGCCATCGAGCCGGGAATGATGCCAAGCACGCCCTTGCCCGCCGGCGTTGCGCCCTTGCGATGCACGATCATCTCGCGTTGCTGGCCTGTGGCCGGGTCAGCGTGCGTCTCCTTCCACGCGAAGTTGTGGTGGTTCTCGACGTCGGCGATGACGTCCGCCTTCAGGAACTTGGCAATGGATCGATGAATGACATCGTGATTGGCCGCAGCGTACTGGCCCATGAGATTCATCGCCGCCCAGTACTCCTGGCCTTCCTGGGAATCGAGATCAAGCCACGCCAGGTGCTTGAGTTCCTTGGGCAGTTCGGGATGCAGGTTCATCGCCAGTTTCGAGTAGTGCTGCGCGACCGCTGCGCCCGTGCCGCGCGAACCCGAGTGCGAAAGCAGCGCGAGATACGTGCCGGCCTTCAGACCGACATCGTTCGCATCGCCCTCGACGGTAAGCGTGCCGAACTCGACGAAGTGATTGCCCGAGCCGGAGGTGCCCAATTGCCCCTGCCCCTTCCGCTTGCCGTGATGAGTAACGGGGGAAACGGCCCAGTTCTCATCCAGCACAGGGTGTTCATGTGGCTGCTTGAATTCGGCTCCCACGCCGAAGCGGGTCTGCGATTCAAGGGCGTTGATCAGGCGATCGGTCTCCGCGCCGCCATGCACATCGAGGACCGTCATCTTCATGCGGCAGGCGATGTCGACGCCGACGGCGTAGGGAATGACTGCGTTGTGCGTCGCCAGCACGCCGCCGATGGGCAGGCCGTAGCCAACATGCGCATCGGGCATCAGCGCGCCAGCCACTGCAACCGGCAGGTCGCAGGCGTTGCGCATCTGCTGAATCGAATCGGGCTCGAGATCGACGCCCCATTGCCGCCAGGAGGCAGCGCCGCCGGCGCGTGGCACAAATAA
>DATKJG010000087.1:0-4635 GCA_035543215.1 Phycisphaerales bacterium
CGAGTCCCGCCGCATCGGCGCGCCGTGGACGATCATGCTGGGAATGATCGGCAACGTCGCGCTGGACTTTCTCATCGGCGAGATTCCGATTCTCGGCGATATCTTCGACTTCGCGTTCAAGGCGCATGTGCGCAACCTTGCGATGATCGAGAAGTGGCTGGCGCGGGCCGCCCCCGAGGCGTCGGCATCTGTGTTGCCGGCCAAAGCCTGACGTGCGGAGATGAAACTGGCGCGTGTCCGCGCCGAATCAAGTTGCAGAATGTCCAGTTTCCCCCACGCGCGCGCTTCAACCATGTCTCTTCATCGCTCACGAACTGACCGGATGCTCGGTGGCGTGTGCGGCGGTCTGGCCCGCTGGCTGGGCTGGGACCCGACGCTCACGCGCATCCTCTATGTACTCCTGTCGCTGTGTTCAGCCGCGTTTCCCGGCACGCTGGTGTACATCATCCTCTGGATCGCCATGCCGCTGGGCGATGATTGAGCGTTTGTTCGTCATCGTCTCGGCGCGCTGCTACGCTGCTGGGTATGACGTGGCACGCTGACACAGCGATCGTGGGCGGCGGACCGGCGGGCGCGATCATCGCACGACGTTTGGCGCTGATGGGATGGAAGGTGATGCTGCTGGAGCGTGGCGAGCGTCTGCGCCCCAAGGCGTGCGGCCACTGCCTCGCGCCGCGAGCGTGGCGATTGCTCGCGCACGAGGGGCTTGGCGAACGGGTGCGAGGTATAGCCAGCGGAACGACCGATCGGCTGCACGTGCATCCTGATCGCGATGTATGCGTGCGTACTCGGCTGGCCCATGCGGATACAGCAGGGGGGCTGATGGTTCCGCGCGATCGCTTCGATCAGATGTTGCGCGATGCCGCGGCCGAAGCCGGCGCTTCAGTTCATCATTCCGCGTCGGTGCGAGTGCAGCAAATCGACGGCACGGGCGCGACGCTGAGCGTGTCAATGGCCAAGGCTCGCGTGCAGCTGCGATGCAGCCTGCTCATCGGCGCTGATGGCTTGGGGAGCGCGATCGCGCGGGCGGCCGGCCTTGCGAATGCGACCGCCGCCGGACGCAAGTACGGCTTCGCGTTGACAGTGCCCGGGGCGATGGACAGCGGCGCCATCGAGTCCGGCGCGATCGAAATGTTCCTCCTGCCAGGCGGCTATCTCGGCGCGATTCGCCAGCACGATGGCGTCATTCATCTTGCCGCACTTGTGGCATCGCGCGGCAGGCGGCTGCGGAGCAATCCAACGAGCGTTCTGGCCCAGGCCGCAGGCGCACATCCTCGTCTCGAGCACATCCTCAAGACAGCGACCTCGTCTCAATTGAATCGGGATGTGCTGGCTGTGGGGCCGATGCCGTGGCGGCCGCGGGCCGTCGCTGCCCGTCGCGTTGCGCTGGTGGGCGATGCGGCCGGGTACATCGAGCCGTTCACCGGCGAGGGCATGGCGTGGGCGATCGAGAGCGCCCTGCTGCTGTCTGCGTGCATCGCGGAATCCGGCAACGCATGGAACCACGCCACCGCCGACATGTACGCACGCATGTGGCGTGAGCGCATCGAACGTCGGCAGCGACTGTGCCGGTGGCTGGCGGCAGGGCTGCAGCGCCCGCTGGTGTCGGGCGCGCTCGCGCGGGCGGCGATAGCGCTTCCCTCATTGACTGGTCGGCTGGTGCGCCAGGCGGTGGCTGCGTGACGATTCTTGCCGGTTCCAATCCCCACGCCGGCACGACAATGATTCGAAGAGCCGTTGCAATCGTGGGCAAGGCGGCGATCATTGCTGTCGGCACGGCGGTGCCAGAACTGGCCTGGCCGAAATCTCAGACCTTCGACGGTTTGGCAGCGCTGTGGAATCTGCGCGGCGCGGCGCTCGATCGCTGGCAACGCATCGTCGCCGGCAGCGGTATCGACAAGCGCCATGGTGTGCTCGCGCCCGAGATGGTCGCATCGATGACCACCGGCCAGCGCATGGCCGCCTATGAGCGCCTCGCGCCGCCCTTGGCCATGCAATCGGCAAGGCAGGCTCTCGATCGCGCAAGCATCGAGCCGGGCGATGTCACCGACATCGTGGTGGTCTCATGCACGGGCCTCTATGCGCCGGGAGTGGATGTCGACCTGATCAGCGGTCTTGGATTGAAGGCGACGACGCGACGAACCACCATCGGCTTCATGGGCTGTTTCGGCGCGATCAACGGTCTGCGCATTGCGTCGAGCCTGTGTGCTGCAAACCCCGAGGCTGTGACGCTGCTGGTGTGTGTCGAGTTGTGCTCGCTGCACGTGCGGGCCGATGATGATGTCCAGAACCAGGTGGCTTCGGCCCTGTTCGCCGACGGCGCGGCGTCGGCTGTGCTGGTCGGCTCGCGCGCTGCCCAGCGCCTTGAGACAACGCCGAAGGCGTCATTCCCGCACTCGGGCGGATTGCCTGCATGGATCGGCTCGTCCGCATCGCTGCTCCTGCCTGAGGGCCGCGGGTGGATGTCGTGGCGCATCACCGATGCGGGCTTCGCCATGACCCTCACACGGGAGGTGCCCGCAGCTCTGCGGCGAAGCATCGAAGCCTTTGTCGATGACCTGGGCGGCGGCAAGGATCCCACGTTCATCGTGCATCCCGGCGGGCCGGGCGTGCTGGACGCGGCGGATGATGCGCTGAATCTGCGCGGCGGTCGCGGCATCGATTGCGCGCGGCGCGTCCTTCGCACATTCGGCAATATGTCGTCGGCGACCGCGCTGTTCGTGCTTGAGGATGCGTTGCAGCAGTCATGCACGACACCGATGACGATGCTCGCATTCGGGCCGGGCCTGACCATCGAAGGACTTCGCCTCGACGGCGATCGCACACGGCACGATTGAGCACGCGCCCGCAGCCGTGTGCCAATAACAGCATCATCCCACGGGGCGCAGCCAGGCAGATTCTTCTCATGCGACGCCACACATGGGCCGATGAAAATGGCGGATTGCTGTGAGAGCCGTCGAGTTCGGGAAGCCTAATCAACTCTACGAGGGACCGCCTTCGAGCCGTCCCACCTTGGATTTAGAGACTTCCCGAATTCGATCGGCTCTTGCGCAAGGCGGAAGATGGCGGATGTGTTTGTCCTCCGCTCGTCCACGCTGATGCACATTGCAGGAACGCTCACGCGGCCGGCGCCTCGCGCCGGCCGTTCTCATTGTCAGCCGCTGGGGTACCATAGACGGCTGCCATGACCGCACTTGCGTCCGAGCCTTCAACGTCAACGATCGCGCCCCCTTCGCCGGCTCTCGTGAAGGCACGGCTGGGCGTGGTGAGTTTCATCAATACGCTGCCGCTGATTGATGGACTGGAAAACCTCGCCTCTGTCGAATTGCGGCATTCGGTACCGAGTCTCCTGCTCGAGCAGCTCCTGGCGGGCGAGACGGACATCGCGCTGTGTTCCTCCATCGACTTCCAGCAGTCGCCCGAGCCTCTGCTGATCCTGCCGGTCGGGCTGCTGGGCTGCGATGGTCCGACGCTGACGGTGCGGTTGTATTCGTCGCGGCCGCTCGATCAGATCACGCGCGTTTTCTGCGATACCGACAGCCACACGTCGATCGCGCTGCTGCGGATTCTGCTGAAGGAGGCCCATGGCATCGAGCCGCAACTGGTGGATTACGACGCCCGCGAGCATGTCGCCGCCAACCGTCCGCTGGAATGGCCTGAGGCAATGCTGCTGATCGGCGACAAGGTCGTGACCGATTCACCTCCCGCGGTGCGCTACCCCTATCAACTGGATCTCGGTGCGGAATGGACCACGCTGACCGGCCTGCCCTTCGTCTTCGCGCTCTGGCTGGCGCGGGAACAGGCTGATCCGGCTCTGCTGCGCCGGGCCGCGATGGCGCTCGATCATCAGCGGCGGCACAACCGGGAGCGCATCGATGTCATCATCCATCGCCGGGCCCGCCCGCGGCACTGGCCGGTCGATCTCGCGGCGGACTACCTCAAGCGGCACATCGCCTACGAATGGAACGATGCTCGCCTGCAGGGCCTGGAGCTGTTCTACGACAAGGCGAAGGCGCATGGTCTGATCGCTGAGCGTCGCCCGCTGCGATTCTTCGAGTGGTCCGCGCGACGCGCGTAGAGGGAGCGACGTCGATGGCTTCGCGGCGCAGCGCTGGCCTGCTGATGTATCGCGAGCGCGATGGCGCGATCGAGGTGCTGCTGGCGCACCCGGGCGGACCGCTGTTCGCGAAGAAGGACCTCGAGCACTGGACCATTCCCAAGGGCGAGTACGACGATGACGAGGATCCGCTCGAGGCGGCCCGGCGCGAGTTCGCCGAAGAGACTGGCCTGACTTCGCAGCCGCCCTATATCGCGCTGGGAGAGATACGGCAGAAGGGCGGCAAACTCGTGCGCGCCTGGGCGTTCAAAGGCGATTGCGATCCTTCGACCATCGTGAGCAACACCTTCGAGCTGGAATGGCCGCCCAAGTCCGGGAAGATGCAGAGGTTTCCGGAAGTCGATCGCTGTGAGTTCTTCTCGATCGCGCAGGCGACGCGCAAGATCAAGGAATCGCAGATCCCGTTGATCGAGGCGCTGCAGAACGCGCGCTAGGCGGCAAGGGCCGTCACTACCGGACCGTTGATTTTCTCGGCCGGCGCGGGCTTCCCCCACCGGCACGACCGGCGCATTCTGCCG
>DATKJG010000088.1:0-2784 GCA_035543215.1 Phycisphaerales bacterium
GCGCACCTCGCTGCCGGGACCTCGTCGTGCAGCGCTCGCGCGACAGGATCATGCGACTCGTCGGTCAATTCGTGTTCCAGAACTTCATCATTCATCCGACACCTCCGGTCGCACAATCGCTCATGCGTGCTACTCTGCATCCTTCGCGCGGCGCTGCCTGTTGGTCTCCATCGTCGCCCGCGACGGGCACATGCGGCGCCAGGGCTTGCCGCGCTCTGAAAAGCATGACGCGCACGGCGACTTCGTTCTTGCCCAGGACACGCGCCACCTCGCCGGGCGAGAGATCCTCTGCATATCGCAGCCACAATGCCGCATGTTGATCATCGGACAGAATCTGGGATGCGATCCGCCACAATCTGCTGCCGTCGGCCCGGTCGTCCGCTGACGTTGCGCGATCTGGCGCCGCCTCGCGCTGTGTGAAAGTCTCGGCCATCGTGTTGTGCGCCGCACGGCGCACACTGCGATGTCGCAGATGATCGACGACGAGCCGGCTGGCGATGGTGAACAGCCATGTGCTGAAGCGATGGTGCGGGCGGTATTCGCGCACGCTGCGCCAGGCGCGAAGGAAGGTCTCCTGCGTCAGGTCCTCGGCGTCGGCATGCACCCGGCGCGTGCCGAGCCGCCGGGCGATGAAGTTGAACAGGCGGCCTTCGAATCGCGCGACGATCTCTGCGAACGCCTCCAGTGAGCCATCCTGAGCGCGCAGAACCAGCGCTTCATCGGCAATGTCGATGGCGCTGGATTGCGCTGGCGTGTGCTGGTCCATGCGCGATGCACTCACGCGGCGTCAATGTGATTCAATGATCGTCATCCTTCTTCTTGCCTTCGCTCTTGCCGCCGCCGATCTTGACCTCGGCCTTCTCGGAGTCCTCGTCCTCTTCCTTCTCCGCCTTCTTGCCGGCCTCGGCCATGGCATTCAAGGCCTTGATGAAATCGCCGGTGTTGTGCTTGAGGTTGAGGATGATGGCGTTGCCTTCAGTCTTGAGTTCGAGCGAGCGCATCGGCTCCATAAGCGGCTTAAGTTCGGGCTCCTTGCTCCCGGCGAGACGCGCCATGGCCACCAGGCCGCGGGCGATATCGCTGAGATTCTGCGCATCTTCCTTGCTGCCGGTGTCGAGCTGCAGGTGGATGAACAGGTCGCCGCCGCTCTCGCCGTACGCAGCCTCGATGCCCTTGGAGCCCTTGATGATGGCTGATGCGGCCTCGTCCTCATCATCATCCATCTCGATCCAACTCAGGTCGCTGCACACTGCGAACGCAAGCGTGCCGTCGACCGGTTTGAAGTTCATGGCCGGCTTGTCAGCGCTCGCGAGCGACGCCGCCTTGCCATCGAGCACGCTCAGGCCCTTGGTCATCCATTCACGGTTGAGGCTGACAATCACCACGCGATCGGCGCTCGTCGCGCCAGGGCGAACCTGAAGGTAGGTCGTCTGGTCGCCGTCGCTGATGACGTGCACCTTGTGGCCGTTCAGGTCGATCGTGGTGATGTCGCCATTGTTGTCGTCGTCGTCGTCATCGTCGTCGCCCTTGGCCTTCTCGGCCTTCTGGGCTGCAGCCGCACCTGTGAGTTGTGCGATCGCCTCGTCGATGGCGGCTGTCGTCTCGAGGACAGCGACGACGTTCTTGTTCTCCTCAGGGTTGCCCTCGCCGTACACGGTGACGCTATGAAGGTCCACGAGCGGATTAATGCCGAACTCGGCCTCGATCTCGTCCATGTCGCCTTCTCCGAACTCCAGGCCGATCTCGCCGCCGTGTTCGGTGACAAACTTGCCGAGTTCAGACTTGAGAATGCCTTCGACGTTGACGAACGCCAGCCAGCGGGCATCGGCAGCGACGCGCTTGGGCTGGAAGTCGCCGGCCTGGGCAGGCGCGGCGGCGAGCAGCGATGCAACGCCAACGGCAGCGGCGCCGAGAAACACCGGGGGATGGCGATGGGCGGGAATGTGCATGGGTGAGGTTCCTGTTCCGAGTTCTGTCGGTCATGGGTGGCGGACAGAGTGCTTCTACGGCATGCGTGCGAGCCCGTTACAGTCGCCTGCAACAAATCGAGAATGCTGGCGTTTTCTGGCCGGTATGGCGATGATAATGGATGCATGTGGGCTTCTGCATTGACGAGACGCGCCTCACTCCGGGTGTGTGGCGTTCTGACCTTCGCCGCGATCATCGCGCTGGCTGGCTGCGCGCATGCGCCGCCGGCCATGGGCGTGGCGCCGCCGCCTGAAGCGCATCTGATTCCAGACCGCGCTCTGCTCATCGGCATTGCGGATCGGGCCCAGACCATTCGCGATACCTCACAGCCGACCTCGGCCAAAGGCCTCGCCGCGCAACTCGATCGCGAGCATGCCGATGTCGACCTGCCCGCCCCCGTCCTGAGGGGCATGGCCCTTCGGCCGGATGAGATCTATCAGAATCGACTCCATAGCGTGCTGGTCATCGCCACCATCGGCCCGTGCACCGACGACACCTGTCCATGGCCGGGCCATCCCGTTGTGCGCTCGAATGCCACGGCGTTCGCGCTCACCAGCGACGGCGTGTGCGTGACGAACTATCACGTCTTCGCCGATCCCGGCGAGGACGAATTCATGGTCGTCAGCACTGCCAGCGGCGTGGTGTATCCCGTCGACCGGATCATTGCCGCAACCAAACACGATGATGTCGCGGTGTTCCGCATCGACACACGCGGCGACCGCTTCGAGCCCGTGCCGCTGCGGAGCGATGCACCCATCGGCGCGACAGTCGCTGTCATCTCGCATCCCGAGCGGCATTTCTTCACGATGACCACCG
>DATKJG010000089.1:0-2633 GCA_035543215.1 Phycisphaerales bacterium
CTGAAACACATCGTCAGCACGCGACCGGAGTTGCCCTGCTCCTTGAGATCCTTGTGGAAGGCGTTCAGGGCATCGCCGAGCTGCCGCATGAGGTTGGCGTGCGAGCCGACCTGGTTGGCGTGCGTGTCGAAGCCGCCCATCGAGACGTAGTACACGCGCGTCTTCATCCCGTCGCGGATCATCGCGCCGACCATCTGCAATTGGCGCGCCAGCTGGCTGTTGGGGTATTGGACGAGCGGCCGCTTGGCCACGGCTGCGCGAATGCGATCCGACGCCAGTTGCGCGTCGAGGGCCGTGCGCGTCAGGAAACCGAGTTGGCTGTTCTCATCCACGCCCTGGAGTTGGCCGGCGCGGTTGATGTCCTGGTAGGGCTGCTTGAGTGCGCCATCCTTGCTCAGGTCATCGCCCAGCCAACGGAACAGTTCAGGGGATTCAAAAGAGATGGGCTTCTGAATCTGCCCTTGCATGGCCAGCGGCGAGTCGCGGCCGATGGCGATCTCGCCTTCGGGCTCCGGCGTGCCGTTGCACGTGCAGTCGAAGTAGCGGCCAATCCATCCGTGACCGTGGGCCCCGGTATCGGCGGTATGCCAAATATCCATCGACGTGAAGTGCGAGCGGTTGGGATTGGGATAACCGACGCCCTGGATAATGCTCGCGACGCCTTCGTCGAAGAGCTCCTTGAGGCCGCTGAGGTTGGGATGCAGACCGATGCCGGCCTTCTCATCGAGTTTGAGCGCGCCCTGCTGGTTGCCCTGCGTCTTGCCGGGCTGGGGAATGGCGATGGCGGGCCGGGCCTTGTAGTAGGCGTCGGTGCCGTAGGGCACGACGGTGTTCAGGCCGTCGTTGCCGCCTCCGAGCTGCACGACGACCAGCACGTGATCCTCGGGCACGCCCGGCTGCGATGAGAGCAGCGCGGCCCATGGATTGATGATGCCGCGGGCCGAGTTCTGAATGAACAGGGGCGCGGTGGCGGCCATCGACACAAACGCGACGCCATGCTGCAGAAAGATGCGGCGGGAAAAGGCGGGCTGCTGGGAGTCGGACATGGCAACGTTCCTTCGTTGAAGGAATGACGAACTTACGAAGAACGAAGAACGAATTGACATTCGTCATTGACTAACACAACTGGTACTCCGGCATGGCGGCGATCAACGACAGCAGGCCGATCAGCATCGGACGATCGACGGTGCCGCCGTTGGCGTTGGCGAATTCGACGAGGGCCTTGACGCGATCGTCGTGTGGCTCGGCGCCGAGGTTGAATCGCAGCAGGTACGACACGACATCGGTGATGGTCGGTTGGGCCGCAGCCTCGCCCGCGTCCTCTTTGAGGTGCGCGATGAGGTGGATGGGATCGAAGTCGCGACCATCGGCTTCCCATTCATACGATTCGGGCCGCCGGCCTGTGAGCAGGTAGATCAGCAGGTTCTGCCGCACGAACAGCGTCGAGGTGTTGATCCACGCCCGCCCGCCGTCCCAGCCCTTCACGCTCGGCGGGAAGAAGATGTTCTGGCCCATCAGGTCCGCCGCGCTGGCAAGGGCCGACAGATTCCGCGCCGGCGTGTGCAGGCTGCGAATCGCCTGCACGATGAGCTGAATCGGATTCTTGATCAGGGCGGCGGTGTTCGCCTGGTCGTAGAAGTGGTCGCTCTTGAACAGCGTCTTGAGCAGCGGCTTGATCTGGTAGTTGCTGTCACGGAACGTGCGAGCCCATTTGGTGATGAACGCCTGCCGGTCCTTGTCGGGATCGCCCGGCAGATCGCTCACGAGATAGCGGTAGAGTTTCCAGCAGATGAACTCGCTTGGCGTCCTGGTGGAGAGGATGATCTTGCAGAAATCGATGCCATCCCAGTTGCCTTTCTGCCCGAGGATGGTCTTGTTGCCCGTGTCGTGCATCTGCGGGCGGAACACGAAGGCGTCGTCCTCGAAGTTGAACCCGGTGAGGGCGCGGGCGCCTTCCTTGATGTCGTTCTCGGTGTAGAGGTTGCCCTCGCCCAGCGTGAACAGTTCCATCAGTTCGCGCGCGAGGTTCTCGTTGGGCTTCTCTTTGCGATTCTGATCGTTGTTGAGGTAGCGCAGCATCGCGGGATCGCGCACGATGCCGTACACCAGTTCCGCGAAACTGCCCGTGGCGTTGGCCCGCAGGAACTGGTTCTGCTGGAACATGTGGTACGAGTCTTCGATGGACCGGTAGCCGGTCGCGAAGTGCCCGTGCCAGAACAGCGTCATCTTCTCCTCGAGCGGCCGCGGCGTCTCGATCATGCGCTTGAGCCACCACTTCTGCATCTCGCCGATCTGACGCCGATCCTCCGCCTGGCGCATCTGGCGTTCCTGGCGATACTTCTCCAGGGCCGCCTCGTTGCCCGATCGCCGCGCCTGCTCGACCTCCATGCGCTCCTCCTCATTGGCCGGGCGCATGATGTCTTTGTCGAACTGATCCGCCCCGACAGCCGGCGCAGCAACTTCCTCGTACTCGACGATGTAGTCGACAGCGTCTTCAAGTCCCATGTTCGCCAGCGCGCGGGCCTGGGCCGGTGTGCCGCCGAAGCCGGCGCGATTGAGAAGGTGCACCGCCTTCCAGTAATCGAACTGGTCCCGTTCCAGCGGCTTGAGATTGCTGATGGGCATGTCCTCGC
>DATKJG010000090.1:0-3741 GCA_035543215.1 Phycisphaerales bacterium
GGGATCGTTGCCGCGTGCCGCCAGCAGCGCGGTGAAAGACGTGCCGCGCCGTTCGGCCACCTTGACCAGTTCGGCCATGCGATTCAGCGTGCGAACGAGCCGTTGCAGCGGTTCGCCTTCGACGCGCTTAGCTTCCTTGCCTGCCCCATCGCGCAACACCAGCGTCGCGTGCTTGAGAGCGAGGTCGGTCAGGACCTTGCTCATCTCGATCTCGTTGAGCACGTACTGACTCGTCTTGCCGCGCGAAACCTGATACAGCGGCGGTTGGGCGAGATAGACCTTGCCATTGCGCAGAAGATCGCCCATCTGGCGGAAGAAGAACGTCAGCAGCAGTGTGCGGATGTGCGAGCCGTCGACGTCGGCGTCGGTCATGATGATGACCTTGCCGTAGCGCAACTTGCTGAGGTCAAAGTCCTCGCCTATGCCGCATTGCAGGGCTTGGATGAGGATTCGGATCTCCTCGAAACCCAAGACCTTGTCGATGCGAGCCTTCTCTACGTTGAGGATCTTGCCCTTCAGAGGCAGGATGGCCTGGATGTCGTGATTGCGACCCTGTTTGGCAGAGCCGCCTGCGGAGTCGCCCTCGACGATGAAGATCTCGGATTCCTCGACGTTGTCCGTGGCGCAGTCAGCCAACTTGGCCGGCATCCCGCCCGAGTCCAACGCGCCCTTGCGCTTGATCAGTTCGCGGGCCTTGCGGGCCGCCTCGCGGGCTTGGGCGGCCAGCACGGCCTTCAGGCAGATCTTCTTCGCGTCGCTGGGATTTTCCTCCAGCCACGCGCCCAGTTGCCGGCTGACGACCTCGCTGACGAACGCCTCGACCTCGGGATTGAGCAGTTTTTCCTTGGTCTGATTGTTGAACTGCGGGTTCTTGAGTTTGACCGAGATCACCGCAGTCAGGCCTTCGCGCAGATCCTCGCCGGAAGGCGTGAGATCCTTCACAAGGTCCTGCTTGCGCGCGTAATTGTTGATAGTGCGCGTCAGCGAGGTCTTGAAGCCGGCGACATGCGTGCCGCCGTCGGGGTTGATGATGTTGTTGCCGAAAGCCAGCAGCAGTTCGTTGGTGGCGTCGGTGTACTGCAGGGCGACATCGGCGATTAGGCCAAGGCCTGCGGCGTCGTCCTCGCCGTGGAAGGCGATGGACGGGCTCATGATCGTCTTGCTGCGGTTGAGGTGTTCGACGTAGCCCTTGATGCCGTTCTCGAAGTGGAACGTCTCATCGCGCCGCCGGCCGCGGTCATCCACGCGTTCATCGATGAACCGGATCGTCACGCCGGGATTGAGATACGCCAATTCGCGCAGGCGATGTTGCAGGCTGTCGTAGCGGAAGACGGTGTCGGGGAAGATTTCGCTGTCGGGCAGGAACGAAATCCGTGTGCCGGTGCGGCGCGGATTGGCGTCGGTGGCGTCGGCCCGCTCGGCGATCACATCGAGCGGCTTGACCACCTCTCCTCGCGCGAAGGTGATGAGATACACCTTGCCGTTCTTGTACACCTCGACTTCAGTCCACTCGGCCAGCGCGTTGACGCACTTGACGCCCACGCCGTGCAAGCCGCCCGAGACCTTGTAGGTGTTGTCATCAAACTTTCCGCCGGCGTGCATCTCGGTCATGATGACATCGACAGCCGGGCGGCCGTGAATCTTCGGATTGTCGCTGGTCATCGGGTCGACCGGCATGCCGCGGCCGTCATCGATCACGGTGCACGATCCATCGACGCCGATGCGCACGGTGACGAGCGTGGCGAAGCCGGCCATCACTTCATCGATGGCGTTGTCCACGCACTCGTACACCAAGTGGTGCAGCGCGTTGAGGCCGACGCCGCCGACGTACATGCCTGGGCGCTTGCGGATCGCCTCGAGGCCCTCGAGGACCTGAATGGCGTCAGCGGTGTAGGTGTCGGCAGAGGCAGCCGCCCCGCCGTTTTTCGACGCGGCTCGAGGCGCTGAATCGGGCGCACCAACAGCCTTGGACTGGGCCTCCGGCGCGACCACTTCGGCAGGTTTTTTGAGGGTGCGTGGCAAGTGGCTTATTGTAGGCGAAATCGCCCTGTTTCTGGGCAGGCTGAAGGCTGTTTTTCAGAAGTTTGATATTTGTGTAAATGCCTGAAAATACAGTACTTATGATGTGCATGATTGCGCCAGTCCAGCGCCGCAAATGACGCTCGTGCCGAGTCGAATAATGAGCCCCATTTTGGCTCGGTTTGAGGCCGCGAAATGCACCAAAAAACAACTCAGAATCGGGGTGCACGAAAGACAGCATCACCACGATTCTGCCGTGCGCGTTCGGGTCATGGTTCGATACTGCTTAAGGCTCGCCCATTGTTGTTGCTCCATTCGTCCGCGGCTGCAGGGCACAGCGACGGTCACGCGAGTCCTCGGCGATTGACGCGTGACGGAATCGGTATACTGCAGCCTGAACGAGGTGACGGACGATACCTCGGTGAACGACCCTGTGATGCTTTCGAGGGCCCGCCATGGATGGTCTGGAACACGATCCCAATCTGCCTCGGGGAGAGGAATTGACGCAGCCGCGCCTGCCGCAGTTGATCTCGTCGCTGCCTGACGAGCACATGATGGCCTCGCGCCGCGGCTTTCTCCTGCTCGGAGCCTGCGCGCTGGTCGCAGGCTGCGCGCCGAAGCAGACCGCCGACACCGCGCTTCCGGGGCCGGTGTGGAAGCAGCGCGATCTTCCTCCCGAGCCCGTGCCTCCGCCCGCGACGGCCGCGCGTCCAGTGGCGGGACCGCCCGGTCTGATCTCGCGCACGCGCTGGAGCGGCGGGGCGCCGGAGCCGGCGCTCATGGATCGCATGACCACCCCGCAGTGGGTCACCGTGCATCACGACGGCATGGATCCGTTCTTCGCCAGCGATGAGAACTCATCGCGGGCGCGCCTGGAATCCATTCGCCGCGCACATCGCGGCAAGGGCTGGGGCGACATCGGCTACCACTACATCGTCGATCGCAGCGGCCGGCTGTGGGAAGGCCGTCCGATCAACTGGCAGGGCGCGCACGTGAAGGACTGCAACCCGGGCAACATCGGCGTGATGTGCATGGGCAACTTCGACCGCCAGACGCCCACGCAGGCGCAACTGGCAGCGCTCAATCGCCACGTGTCCTGGCTGATGAAGAACTATCGTGTGAATATGGCCCACCTGCGCACGCACCAGGAATGGCCCAGCGCGGCCACGGCCTGCCCGGGCATCAACCTGCAGCGCTACATGGTCGCGGCGCGGCGCAACAGACAGATCGGCCAGGCGTAACGATCTGCATCCGTCTGCGATGCTCGATTCATCGAGACGACACCCGCGCATTTGCGCTGCGGGATCGTTGCTCTCGAATGCCTTATCGCGGAAGGTATCCCAACAGCCACAGCACAATCAGGATGACCAGCAGCACGCCTACGAGACCCGTCGGGCCGTAGCCCCAGTCGCGGCTGTAGTTCCAGCGCGGCAGGGCGCCCAGAAGCAGCAGGATCAGCACGATCAACAGAATCAATCCAAGCAGGCTCATGGAGGATGCTCCTTCTGTTGCGATTCCCGGCGCAGCAGCGGACGCGGCTGGCGCGCAAGGCAATCGGTGGGATCGCAAATGCATTCGTTTCGCAGCCTGCCTGCCCGCTTGGCAAATCGCCTGCATTGGCGCAGATGCCATGCAAATGAGAAAGCCCAGGCACGGCTATGCCTGGGCTCTGATGTGTTGTAGAAGTCGCGTTCGAACAGGTGAATCAGTGTCCTGCGCCTG
>DATKJG010000091.1:0-5303 GCA_035543215.1 Phycisphaerales bacterium
CCATCGGGCCCTCCGGCGGCAATGCTGGCGGCGGAAGCGGTGCGACGCCTCCATCCGTGCGCACAGCGTCGATCGACTTCGGCGAGTTGAACCGGATCGCGACCTCCAACCCCAGCGACATCGATGCCTTCGAATCCGAAGCCACGTACCTGCTGGATGCCAGCGATGTGCGCTCATTCAAGGATCTGAACAACGACCTGCGCCAGTTCGTGGCGCAACTGGAGATGTGAGCGATGCTCTCGCGCCTGACCAATGCAGTGCTGATGCTGGCGGTGATCGTGCTGTCGAGCGCGCTGCTTCGCACGTCGCGAACGACCGAGCAGTCGCAGTCCGCGCCGTCCCCCGCGGCCTCGCCCTTTGCTGATGGCGCTGCGGCTGTCGATCTCAACGATGACATGCTCCTGCTGGCGGGGGCGTTCACGCCGCTCGAGCCGCAGGATCTCAATGGGGCAGTGCCCGGGCCGCTCGATCGCGGTGGCCCGATACGAGAGAGTCGCGATGGCCCGCGTGGTGGCGATCGCCGCTGGAGCGGGTCCGGCGGCGGCATAGGCCCGCTGACCGATGACATGGCCGACCGCTGCATCGAGATCGCCCGCGAGGTCGATCCCGAGATCGCAGCGCGTCTCGCGGAGGCTCGCCAGACCGAGCCCGATGAGTTCGATCGCCAGATGCGCTCTGGCAGTTTCGGCCGCCGCCTGCTGGCTCTCGCCCAACTCAAGACGCACGATCCGATCCTGTACGGCCAGAAGATCAGCGAACTGTCCTCGGCTGTGCAGATCGACCGCACGGCAAGGCAGTTGCGCGACCTGAAGAACGATCCGGCCGCCAGCCCCGGCAAGATCGAGGAACTGGAAACGAACCTGCGCTCGCTGCTGCAGATTCAACTGGCGATGTCGATCAAGTCCCGCGGCGACCTGATCTGCCGATTCGAGGAACGCATGCAGCACATGAAGGATGACCTCGATCGCGACGTCCGCAACTTCCAGAGCACGATCGATGCGCGGATGAAACTGCTGCTGGAGTCGCCGCAGCAGGACGATTCGCAGCCGGCGGCTCCAGCCAATCCGCAGCCCGCGCCCAACGCTGGTTGACGCCGACGTCTGCCGGCAACCTCGCGCCGGTACGATGCGGGGCGCGTGGATGATGCTCTCAAGCCAATACCCGCTCGCGGCCGGACGCTGGGGCGCCTCGGCGGGGTGATCGTCGCCGCCATGATCATCGCGTGTGTCGGCTCGCTGCCGTACACGTTCGGCCGCGCCGGCGATGTCGCAGGCAGTGGGGGTGCGAGGCGGTTTGAACAGACGCGTCCTGATCACGCGATGCTGCCGCCGTCATGGGCGCGGCACAAGGCTGATGAACGTGCCCAGGTCGTGTCGATCGCCCAGAAGGAAGGAAGGGCGCCACGGCCGCTGCTGGGAACCGATCGCCTGGGCCGCAGCATCGCGGTGCGCGTGCTGGCCGGTGGCGGCATCTCGCTGGCTGTCGGCTTCAGCGCCGCGATGATGGCGGTGCTCATCGGCACGCTCTACGGCACGATCGCCGGCTGGGCGGGAGGGCGCATCGATTCGGTCATGATGCGCCTCGTCGACATCCTCTACGGCCTGCCGTATATTCTGCTGGTGGTGCTGCTGGCAGTGGCGGCGGGAGGGCTGATTGATCGCGGCAACGAGGTCGGGGCGAGCAGCGCCGGCATTTTGGCATGGATCGGCCGCCATCGCGAGATCGTGAACATCGTGACGCTGCTGATCGCGATCGGCGGCGTAAGTTGGCTGACGATGGCGCGCGTCATCCGCGGCCAGGTATTGAGCCTCAAGCAGCAGCCGTTCATGGAGGCCTGCCGCGCGATCGGCGTGCCGCTCCCGCGGCAGTTCCTCCGGCATCTGCTGCCGAACCTGCTCGGGCCGATCATCGTGTATGCGACGCTGACAGTGCCCAGCGCGATCCTCAGCGAGTCGTTCCTGAGTTTTCTCGGCATCGGCGTGCAGGAACCGTTGCCCAGTTGGGGCAATCTCGCCGCGACTGGACTCAGCGAGCTGAACATCGTGCGGGCACGATGGTGGCTGCTGGTGTTTCCGTGCGCCGCGATTGCCATCACCCTGCTGGCGCTCAACTTCCTCGGCGAAGGGCTGCGCGAGCGGTTCGATCCCAAGCGCGTGAAGTAGCGGCGCTTACGGAGCGCAATCGCCGATCTCGAAGGTCAGCGATGCCCAGAGACTTTCCCAGTCGGCCTCGGCGCATTCGGGCAGGCGCTGCATGTGCACGGCGTGCATCATCCACATGCCGCCAACAGGCAGTTGCAGCGTCACCCGACCCTCGTCGTCGCTGCGCTCGATGATCTGGCCTTCAGGGTTGTCGGCTGACGCGTTGGCAAGATTCGCCGCCACGATCTTGACGCCGGCAACAGGCTTGCCGTCGAAGAGCACGCGCACCGGCATTGCGTCGCCGGGCTTCACGTCCTCTGGGTTCCTGAGGGCAATGAGTTCAAGCCTCATGCCGACAGGACGATCGGCGCTGGATTCCTCGCCAAGCGCGCTGTCGCCCTTGATGCAGAGCAGCGACTTGGCGCAACGCGAGAAGATCTCGACGCCGGTCGCGCTGCTTTCGCCGCGTCTGGTGCGTTCAGTGATGACATGCTCCAAGCCCTCATCCGCGAGATACGCCTCAAACTTCGCGGCCTCCATGGTGTGCGCGACGCTGCCCGAGTCGTAGACCGCGATGTTCAGGCCGGGAACAGTCGGTCGAACGACTCCGGCAGGCGAGCGGCCGTCGAGCCCGACAATGTCCTGCATCGCGCCATCTGGCGCCAGAAGCGCGAATCGTTCGATGCGGGCCGGATCGCGCACGACGTCCTCCGCCTGATCCAGATGGCCGACGCGCAGATGCAGATCGATGCGCGCGCCGGCCGTGCAGCCGAACGCCGAGGGTGCGATCCAGAAATCGTGGGCTGTGACTGGGGTGGCGAGCGCGGCGGCAAGGCACAGCGTGAATGCTTGTGTGATTCGATTCATGGTGGAATTTGCTCCAATTGGGCTGATGGAAACGGCGTCGACGGCTTTCACTGTCGACGCCGATGCGGCGTTTGCGCTGCCAGGCTTACTTGGTGTTCGGCGAAGCGACTGTCGGTGTGGTGAGGTACGGGAAGACGTTGTCGAAGGCCTGATCGTTCACGAACGCGCCGTCGGTCAGCGGTAGCTGGCCGCTGGGAGCGCACGTTGAATCGAGCAGGGCGCCGATGACGACGCGAAGCGAGAGGTCGACGACGTCATCGCCCGGGCGGCGTCCGTTGGGGAAGCCGGCGGTATCGCCGCCGAGCACGCCCAATTCGCTCTGCTGGCCCTTCGGCTTGGCGGCAATCGAGGTGTTGAGGCGCATCATCTCCGCCGAACGGACATTGCCCGCCGGCTTGTTCAAGTCATCGATGCCAGTGAGGAACACTGACACCAGGTCGTTGCGCGGCAGGCACGGCGCCTGCACCGGGAACAGCGCCGCCAGCAGCGCCGGCAGCGTGGGATTCGTGATGTACGTGGAGAACTGTCCATCATCGCGCGGCTCGGACGAGTTGAACTTGTTCTTGTCCTTCAGGCCGATGACCAGTTCATTCACCAGCGGCATGCTCAGGCGCGACACCTGCACGAAGTTGCCGTTCTCGTTCGTCGGCGAGTTGAACGTCGGATTCTGCCGCAACATGCGATTCTTGGGAAGGCTGGCGGTGGTCCAGCCGCCGATGACCGGGTCGTTGCCCTTGACCAGCCCGCTCTTGGGCAGTTCAACAACGATGGACGTGACGTTCTCGTCGGCGAGGATGTCGGTCTTGGCGTCGGTAGGTCCAAGCGGATTGAGGTTGAACAAGTCGAACGCCTCGCCGAGGTTGACGACGAACGGGTCATCGCGCTGGCCGACAAAGACGCGGCCGGGCTGATCGAAGCCGGGGATCACGATGTCGTAGATGTGGGCCCGGGCGTAGGTCTCGTAGTTCGGGATCGACTTGGCGCCGATGTTGTCGGCCGGCTTGAGGAACGAGAAGCCGCCCGAGGTGCTGTTCATCACGCGCAGCGGCTGGCCGTTGAGGCCGTAGATGATGTCAATCGCATACGTCTCGATCACGTTCTGATTGCTGTTATCGCCGGCGCTGATCGGGCCGGTATTGATCAACGGTACGCTGACCATCAGGCCGCCGATGTCGAGTTGCTTGTCGCGGTTGGTCTGCTTGAAGGTGAAGCGGAGCGTGATGTCCTCGCGCGCATCGCCGTCGTTGTCGAACTTGATCTCGTAGCGCGCATCGGGATCCATGTTGAAGAAGTTCGGGCCGCCGTAAGGCACTTGGAAGGGGATGTAGTTGGCGACGACGGTCACGAAGCCGTCGCGGCCGGCCTCGTAACTGTTGAACATGTAGAAGTCGGTCGCGTCCACCTTGGGCAATTCGGTGATGAAAGGGGCCTCGCGGTGACTGGACGCCGGGGCCGGCAGCGCAAGGAGCGTGGCGGCAAGGGCGGCGACGCCGATGGTGGTGAGCGGGCGCGCGATGGGCGCGCAGGACAGCGTGACGATGGTCATGTGGCAACTCCCTGAACTGAGCACAGGATCGCTCGTCGAATGCGAGCGGCGCCGGCGAGAAAGCCGGCGACTGTGAGATGGTCAGCCGCGTCGGCGGCAGATGGGCAGGGATTTCGGACGCCGACCTTGGCCGGTTTTTCGCTCGTCTGTTTCTGAGGTCAAATCGCGCCTGGCGCCGCCTGCGATGAGGAATTCGGTCGCGCAAGTCTCGATACGGACAACGGTTGCGGATACCTCCGCAATTGCCCGGATTCGCAGCAATCCGCAGCCGGGTGGCGTCCGTAGTTCATGCGGTGAAAAAGGCGTCGGTTCTGATGCTGCGCGGGTTCCGCGCCGCTCGGGAGTAGCCATTCGCATGAAGGTTTCTGATCAGCGACTGCTTGCGCTCATCGCCTCGGGCGATCGCGCTGCGTTCGGCGAGTTCTACGACCGCTTCGCGCCGCGCATCTTCGGCCTGCTGCTGCGATTGGTGCACAACCGCGCCGAGGCCGAGGATGTTCTGCAGGAGGTCTTTCTGCACGTTTGGCGAAACGCGAGCCGGTACGATCCCAAACTCGCCGAGCCTGCGGTCTGGCTCATGCTCACGGCCCGCTCGCGCGCCATCGATGCGCTGCGCAAGCGCCGATCGCTGAGTGCAACGGTCGAAGCTTCGGCCCGTGACGCCGGAGAGCCGGTCGCGTCGCCGGTCCCGGCGGAGGATGACATGACGCGCTGGCGGCGCATCAGCCAGGCGATGGCGACGCTTCCCA
>DATKJG010000092.1:0-2836 GCA_035543215.1 Phycisphaerales bacterium
CTGATTCTGCGCGGCATCCGTTCGCTGCCGGTGCTATTTTGACTGCATGATGGCGCTTGGACCGGATGAGGTGCATCTTTGGAATGTGGATGTCAGCGGCCTTGTCGTGGCGGAGGCCCGCCGCGATCTCGTGCATGCGGAATGCAATGAGGCGGACGCAATCAGCCTGCAGCGGGGGCGCGATGACTTCATCCGCCAGCGTGCATCCCTGCGGCGGCTCCTGAGTACCTACACAGGTCAGAAGCCCAATGCGCTCAAGTTCACGCGCGGAGCCGCCGGCAAGCCCGCGCTCCTCGATCGCCAGCCTCAGATTGAATTCAACCTCTCACACTCCGGCACGCACACGCTGATCGGCGTGAGCAGTGGGCGCGCGATCGGGGTTGATGTGCAGGTCGTCAGACGCGGCGTGCGCTGCCTCGATCTCGCGCGGCGGTTCTTCTCGCATGCGGAGCGCGCCTACATCGAGTCCGTCGCACCTGCAGACATCGATCGCGCGTTCTTTGATCTCTGGACGCTGAAGGAGGCGTGGTTGAAGGCGACCGGCGCGGGCATCTCGGGCGGGCTCGATCGATTCAGCGTCGATACGACTGCTGATCCGCCGCGACTGTGCCTGGGCGACCAGCCGGATCTGCCGCCGTGGGTGCTGCGACGCGTGCCCATCGACAACGAAACGCTCGCCGCTGTTGCGCTGCAGGGCAACGCGAAGGCGGTGATTCGAGTTGGAAACTGGCGACCGGCCGAGAGCGCCCCAACGGCCGCAGCGTTACGACGCAGCCTTGCGTGAAACGTCATTCGCCTCACCGGCGGCTGGTGTCGCCGATGGGAGCGAACCGACCACGGCCGAGCGATACATGCCCATGTTCGGATAGACCTTGGCGGGCACGCCCATGGCCATGGCGTTGACTGGCACATCGCTGATCACCAGACTGTTGGACGCAATGCACGCGCCGTCGCCGATGCGGATGTCACCGAGCACCACGGCCCCGGCGCCGATGAACACATCGTTGCCGAACACCGGCACGCCGCTGTTCATGTTCTGGCCGATCGTGACGTTGTGCATGATGCCACAGCGGTCGCCGAAGACCGCACCGGGGTGAATCACCACCATGCCCGGATGCACGATGTGGAACTTCTCGCCGATCTTCATCGCGCGGTCGATGGCGACGCCGGTGATGATCGGCGCGAACACGGCGCAGAAGCCGTAGATCTTGCCCAGCAGCCATCGCAGCGGTTGCAGACGCTGGCGCTCTCCCCACTGGCCGAAGCGATAGAGCGCCATCGCCCACAAGGCGCGATGACGCCAGGAGCGGCCGTAAACATTGAAATCGTGGCGGATGCGTTCGAACATGCGACATCCCCTGCCGTCGGGACAAGCCCTGAATCCCAATGACATCGGCTGCCTGCATGCCGTTTTTCAATGAATCAGCCCGCTAGGGCCAAAACGCGAGTGAAAGGACTCGAACCTTTAACCTACGGCTTCGTAGGCCGTTGCTCTATCCAATTGAGCTACACTCGCTTGAGAGTCGCGATCATAGCAGGCCGCGCCGCACACGTCCTCGCGTGCTTGCTTTCCCGCCGCTGCCCGCGATAATACGCGGCTTTCTCCGGCCCGGACATCGCGCGCCGCTCCTCATCAACCTTCTCTCCACCGACAGGATTCCCGCTCGTGCCCAATCTTCAGTCTGCCCGGAAGCGCATGCGACAGGACGCCAAGCGACACTCGCGCAATCTTTGGCGCAAGCGCCGCATCAAGGATCAGGTCAAGTCGCTCGAGAAGGCGCTGCACGGCAGCGACTCCAAGGCGGCCCAGGCTGAGTTCAACAAGACCTGTTCGGTGCTCGACAAGATCGCGGCCACGGGAACCATTCACCGCAACACCGCTGCCCGGCGCAAGAGCCGACTGTCGCGCCGCCTGAAAGCGATGCAGCAGAAGAAGGCCTGACCGGCCGTGGTTCAAACCAGCCGGTCACGCTCGCCCTCTCGCACAACTCCGCGTGCGTCCTCCCGCCCGGCTGGAACCATCCAGCAATATCTCGATGTCTCGAAGCGCCCGCTGCAGATTCTCGCGTTTCTGCTGCCGCTGGTGATCGCCTACGAGATCGGGCTGGCGCTGCTTCTGAGATCTGAGAACGGGGTGCTGACCAACAAGGCGCACGAGACGCTGCTGAAGTTTTTCGCGGCCTTCGGCGTGGCGCCGTCGAGCGGCTTCTATCTCGGCGGCATCGCGGTCGTGGTTGTGCTGCTGGTCTGGCACGTGCTGACGCGCGACCCATGGCGCATCGACGGGCGGGCGCTGGGTGTGATGGCGTGCGAATCGCTGCTGCTGTCATTGCCGCTGATCGCTCTCGGGCAGGTCGTGATCCGCCTGCTGGCGGCCAACCTTGCCTTTGCCCCTTCTGGGACAGACGCGTCGCTGGAGGGTCTGAACCTCTGGTCGCGCATCTCCATCAGCATCGGCGCGGGCCTGTACGAGGAACTGATGTTCCGCATGCTGCTGATCGCCGTGATCCACACGCTGCTGGTGGATGTGGGCAAGGCCTCATCCCGCGTGGGCGCCGTGGTGGCGGTGGTCGTCGCGGCGGTGGCCTTTACCGCCTATCACCCGCTTTCCGGGCCGACTGGCGGCATATCGGCGCAGAAAGCCGTGTTCTTCTTCCTGGCAGGCCTGTACTTCGGAGCCGTCTACGTGGCGCGGGGCTTCGGAATCGTCGTGGCGGTGCACGCCATCTATGACATCCTGACCGTCTCGCTCCTGCCGGCCTCCACGGGCCATGCCGGCTGACCGCATCGGATTCGCGGCATAGCCGTAGAATGACCGATTGACCTGTGCCTTTCC
>DATKJG010000093.1:0-3296 GCA_035543215.1 Phycisphaerales bacterium
GCCATCCACCGAGAGTGCCATTTTCGCGTTGTTCTCGGCCAGCACATCGTCGCGCACGTCGAGTGCGACCTCGCCGCGCACGCATGCGTTCCAGCCGCGCCCCTCGAGCGCCTTGCGGACATCGAGGATGCGCAGCATCCAGTGAAACTGGTGCCGCGCGGTGAAGGTGCGCTCGGGAATCAAGGCCAGGAGCGGATGATCGGGCGAGCCGTACAGAATCGCCGTGTCGCACACCGATTGATGCTGGCGGATGAGTTCCAGCAGCCGCATGCCGGCGGCGGGTGTGGCGAACTGCACATCATTGACCAGCAGTTGGAACAAAGGCGCCTGGGCATGGACGTGCGGCGAATCCTTCTGCAGGAGAAACGCATAACCCTCGATCGTGCCGGCGGCGTTGAGCACCTTGTAGCCTTGGGCCTTGTCGCCGCGCGGCTCGTACACGCGCTTCCATGAGAACTCGCGGCGATCGAGCAGGCCCGGCGTGTGCCGCGCCGCGGCGGTGTAGAACTCAACGATACGTTGGCGATCTGCCTCGGCGATGCGATCGATGCGGTGCGCATCGCCCGAACGCTTCTCCAGCCGCATCTGCCGGATGGGGATGGTGATCTCGTAGCGGCTGCCGGCGACTTCGTAGCCGGCCCGGCGATACAGCGGCACGGTGGCCGGGTACAGCGACGAGATGAGGAAGCCGCTGTCGCGCATGTCGCGCAGCACCAGCGTCATCATCTGCGTGGCGGCGCCCGAGGCTCGGAACTCCGGCGCGATGCCCACCGCCCCGATGCCGCCCATGCGCAGGCTCTTTCCGCCGAAGAACTGCCCCATGTCGTGAATCGCCAGCCCCCCCACAATGGGGTTTCCATTGGTGCTCGAACGCACCACGCGAAATGCCTCGCGGCCGGTGATCGCGGCGAAGCGATCCGCCATGTCGCGCGGAAAATGCAGCGCCAGCGAGCAGATGTCGAGGAACCGCGACATCTCGCGATCGTCAGCGGGCTTGGACAGCGTGAAGTCGGACATGAAGTTCACCACGGAGATCACGGAGAACACGGAGGAGAGCGAGAGGGATGGGTTCAACACGCTTGCGAACGGATCGTTGCAGATTCGCTCGCGCCTCGCCAGTGGAGTTCGAGGTCGTCCGCAATATCGCCCTCGGTGATCTCCGTGGGGTGGTGGATCATTCGAGCGCGACCGCCAGCACCTGGTGATGCGTCGCGCCGGCGCTGGACAGCGTCGCGCGCATCAGCGCGATGCGATCGACCATGAACGAGCCGGTGAGCGCCGCATCGCCCAGATCGAACCGCTTCACCGGCAAGGCGAAGCGGCAGAGCGTGATGTGCGGCCGGAAGCGATCGCCCGTTCGTCCACGATTGCGCGGGTTGCGCGCAAGTCGCTGCGCCAGACGCCGCTGCAGTTCAAGAAGCGCCGACGGGGCATCGGTTTCGGCGGCGATCAGGCGACTGTGGCCGCGCTCCGGCAGGGCGATCAACTCGCGCAGCGCCAGTGCGAATGCCGGCAATCCCGCGGCGGCGCGGCGGACGGATTCCTGCACGTCATCCATCTCGGCCACGGGTGTGTCGCCGATGAACTGCAGCGTCATGTGCAATTGATCGGGAGGCGTCAGGCGAGTGCGCGGCGGCAACGGCAGAGCTTTCACGCGCTCGAGCATGGCGCGCACGAGATCAGCAGGCGGATACACCGCCACGAACAGCCTCAGATTCGAGGTCGGCCGCGACATGGTTCGCTGCGGGTCGTTCGCTGTTCGTGGTGCAACACCATCGACGAACGGCGAACCACCAACAGCGAACCTGCCCGCTCACATCTCGTGCTTGAGCGTCGGACTGGCCTTGAAGCCCACGGTGCGCGAGGCCTTGATCGGCATGCTCTCGCCGGTGATGGGGTTGCGCCCCACGCGGGCCTTGCGCTGCTTGCGCGCGAATGTGCCGAAGCCGACGATCGTGACGGCGTCATCGCTCTTCAACCCGTTGGTGATGCTGCCGATGACCGCGTCCACAGCCCGGGCCGCGCCCGCCTTTGACTCGCCCAGTTGACTTGCGACCGCTTCGATCAGTTGGCCCTTGTTCATGTTCCGCTCCGCAGACGTGTATGGGAATGGCGATGATGGGAATGATGCCGACGGCTGAATGTGCAATGTGAAGTGTTGTGGTGATTGGCCCGCCCGCTGGCGTCGTTCGTTGGGGACGCGAAAACGATACATCATGCGCGCATGGTGTCAATCGCCTGGCCGATTTCGTCCGGTCATGCACAACACGCGCGCGCGATGGTGATGGTGACCAGCGCCCGAACATCCCGCTGAATACCTGTAAACTTGTGTGTGCAAACTCGCAGCGCCGCGAGCGGTGCACAGGAGTCATCGTGTCCGCGCCCGTTGTCGTGCAGACAGAGCATCTCGATCCCGCCGCCGCCGCGTGGCTGGGCGAGCGCTGCCGCCTCGTCGTATGCCCGCACGACAGCCCGGACTTTCACGCTGCGATCAAAGAGGCCGAGGCCCTTGTCCTTCGGACCTACACGCGAGTCGACGCCGGGTTGCTTTCGCACGGCCCGCGGCTGCGCGTCGTGGGCCGCGCGGGCGTCGGGCTCGACAACATCGACGTGCACGCCTGCCGCGCGCGGGGGGTAGAGGTTGTGTACACTCCGGACGCCAATACCCAAGCGGTTGTGGAATACGTCGTCGCGCTCGTGTGCGATGCGCTGCGCCCGCGCATCACGCTCGACCGCGCGATTTCCACAGCCCAGTGGAACCGGCTGCGCGAGGAGATCGTGGGAACGCGGCAGATCAATGAGTTGACGTTCGGCATCCTCGGACTTGGTAGAGTGGGCAAGGGCGTCGCTCGAGCCGTCAGCGGGCTGGGCTGTCGGGTCAACTATCACGACCTGCTCGATATCGCCGCGCCGCTGCGCCACGGCGCCCAGCCGGTCAGCGTCGAGGATCTGTTCGCGTCCGCCGACATCCTCTCGATCCACATCGACGGCCGCGACTCCAACCGCGGCTTCGTGGGCGAGCGATGGCTGTCGCGCATGAAGCCGGATGTCCTGCTGTTGAATACCTCGCGCGGTTTCGTCGTGGACAACCTGTCTCTTGCCGGGTTCATGCGCGGCCATCCACAGGCGCTCGCGATGCTCGATGTGCACGAGCCCGAGCCGTTTGGCGATGACTATCCGCTGCTCGGGCTGCCCAATGTGCGGCTGTACCCGCACCTGGCCAGTCGGACCGCGACCGCGATGGCGAACATGAGCTGGGTCGTGCGCGATGTCTGGGCAGTGCTGCAAGGCCAGCG
>DATKJG010000094.1:0-2744 GCA_035543215.1 Phycisphaerales bacterium
AACGGCCAAATGATTGGGGGGAAGATGATACCGATGGCTGCATGTCCATGTCAGCCGAGGCGAGGCATGCGCACTTGGCTTCGTGACGAATCGGCGTTCACCGTGAAGGGCTTTGCGCGATGCATGGGCGAAGCTCCGTTCGTGAGGAGGCGAAATCCCGTTCGTGAAATAGGCGAACGCCACTTCACACCACTCATACACAGTACTCAGACACAACACTCACACATGTACGCGCGCTGCGGCGCGCGGGGTTGTGTGTGTCGCTTCGAGGTCTGGATGAGTTGCTACTCGGCCGCGACGCGCACCGTCACCCCGCCCTCGCCAGCCGGCGATTCAGCCGGATGCGGCAGACCAGGCACGGCCTATGCCGCAGGCTTGTCCGCTGCCGTCTGCGGATTCCGTATCTTGATGAGCGAGATGATGTGAAGAACGATCCAGAACGGCACGCCGAACGTGGGGATGATGCTGAGGGGCAACTGCTGCATGATGTCGACGGGCACGTCGCCGCGAAGAATCCCCAGGGGCGAACCGCCGCTCATCACGCCGCCGCCAATGGCGCCGACAAAGTCAAGCAGACCGAGAACATTCAGGACGACAACCTGCGTGCGCCAACCTGGTGTGTGGCGCGAAACCGCGACAGCCACGAAGGGGGCATAGGCGCCCACGATGAGATCGCCGACCCCCGCTGGCCAGGCAAATGTCCCGGGCAACAGGCCAAGCCACATCAGGACCAGGAACATCCCGCCGATGACCCGCCATGCTTGAAGCGCTGTCAACAGGCGAAGATCGCGGCTCAGCGCAACCGCACGAACCTTCGCCGAGAGCGCGTACGCGACGAGAAACAGGATTGGCGGAATCAGGACCGCGGCCAGCAAGGGAAGAGGCGGCTTCCTCGGATCCATCGCGAACACGCCGAGGGCACTCAGGCTAAGGACGAGCGCTGCCCACGCCACGACGACCAGCCAAACCGGCCAGGTGTTCGATTCCGTGCGTGTCATGTCGTGATCCGGCATCGCCCGGCCCGCACGGCAACGCGCGTGTGGCGTTATGACGCGTAATCGCTGATCAAGTCTATGCGCGCATCACCCGCCATCGCCGGCGACGCGCACCGTCACGGCCGCCTTGGCCAGCCGGCGATACAGCCGGATGCGGCGGCGGATCGGCCACCAGTCATACAAGAACACTTCCAGCGGCCGCCACATCGCCACCCAGCCGACGATCACCAGGCTTTCGCGGATGATGAACGTCGCGGGCTTTTCCTCATCGAAGAAGCGGCTGATGAGAATGCACACCGAGAGGAACGCCAGGCCGATGAGCAGGCTCGTGCGGCCGATGCGCATGAGTTCGCTGAACTCGCGCCGCTCGTGCTCGGCCTTGTGCAGGAAGAAATGCTGCACCGCCTCCTGCACATCGCGGGCGCAGGCTTCATCAGTCGGCTCGGTCTCGGGCAGACGCTCCAGGTGAATGACCAGTTCCAGCGGCTGATCCGTCGGCAGTTCCCGGGCCCAGCCGACGATGAACTCCTCGGCGTCATCATCCAGATCCCGATCGCGAAAGGGCGAGGGATCCATCGAGTTGAACATCTGGTTCAAGTCGCGCAGACGAAGTTCGATGCGGGCGGCGGGCATGGCGAGCCGTTGAACCGAGAGCAGGAGCCGGAATCGATGGGCGCCCGCGGGTGTCGTAGGATAGTGCATGGGCGTCGTGCCATCGTCAGCGCTGATTGTGCTGGTCCGCGCCTGTGGCGCCGCCTGGGCGGGCATCGGCCTGGCGAGCGCGTGTGCCATGGCCTCGCCGGTCCCCTCGCCGGCCCCCCCGCGCAGCGACTTCAATGGGGACGGCTTTGACGATCTGGCGATCGGCGTCCCGAACCTGGATGTGAGCGGTCGCGTCAACGCTGGCGCTGTGCTCATCATCAACGGCTCGGCTGCCGGGCCGGCGCTCGAACAACACTTCGTGCTGACGCAGGCGAGTGATGGCATTCCTGATTCGCCGGAGGATTCCGACCGCTTCAGCTCGGCCCTGGCGTGGGGCGATTTCAATGGCGACGGCTTCGATGACCTGGCAATCGGCGCCGCTTCGGAAGATGTTGATGCGCCCGGCACGGTGCCCAACGCCGGCAGTGTCACGGTGGTGTACGGCTCGCCGCACGGCCTGGATGGCGATGACGGCGTGCACGATGCCCAGGTATTCGCCCAGGGCCTGCATGGCCTCCTGGGCAGTCCGCAGTTCAACGACCAGTTCGGCTGGGCGCTGGCAGCCGGCGACTTCGACGGCGATGGTCACGACGACCTTGCCATCGGCATCATCGGCCAGGACCTGCTGACCAGCGATGTCGTTGCGCCCGATGCCGGCGCTGTGCAGGTGCTGTACGGCTCGGCGAACGGGCTGCGGGCCTTCGCCGATGAAGTGTGGACGATGAACTCCGGCGGCGTGCCGGGCATTGCCGGGCCGAATGATCATTTCGGCCTTGCGCTGGCAACCGGCGATTTCAATCGCGATGGTCGGGATGACCTGGCAATTGGCGCACCGGGCGCGGCCATTGCCCTCATGCCGGGCATCGGGTTTGCCAGCGCCGCGGGCGCCGCGTTCGTCATCTACGGCTCGCAGACCGGCCTGAACGGCTCCGGCAGCACCATGTGGTCGCAGAACTCCACCGGCATCGACGACGTTGCTGACCCCGGCGATTCCTTTGGCTTCGCGCTGGCTGCCGCCGACTTCGACGGCGACGGCCGCGATGATCT